>CAVRWR010000034.1:0-32853 GCA_963724445.1 uncultured cyanobacterium
AAATACTCTGGCTCTTGAATTCTCGCGGGACTACGAAGTTTGATGGGTGCATATCTAATTGCCAGAGTAGCGGTTCGCTCTGTCCGTTTTTTGGTTTTGGCTAGTTCTACGGTTACTTCCATCTTGACTGGTTGGGATGGTAGCCATTCCTTTAAATAACTATTGTCCTCTGATAATGCCCGATTATGTGCTGCTCTTACCACTACTCCTGTATTTGGGGTTTTACTGACTTCTTCAAAGACTTCGGCTATGTCTCCTTCTCTGTCAAATACATGAATGATTTTTGGTCTTTTACTCTCTGATTTGGCTGCTTCTAAGAGTTTCTCGACCTCTTTGAGGGCTTCTATCCATTTATAAGATTCTTTAGACTCAATAGGGCGTTTTCTTGCTTCTGCCTGTTTTTTCTTCTTCTGCTTCTTAGTTAAGCTCTTACTTTCTTCATGTTCTCGATGCCACAGTTTTTCTGTTAGTAATCCTATTGGTTGTCCATTGTCGGCATCGAGAGCTAAAGTGCTATGTAGAATCAGTCCATTTCCACCATTGCCAATTGGTCCATATTCTTCTCTTTTTTCGAGTATTTTCTTGTAATCGAGATAGGTTGTATCCCCCACTGCTAGTGCGATTGGTAGTTCTGATAAACTTAACGCTGTTTTTTGATGATATGGTTCTATCACTCGGTTAAAACTGGTTTTTTGGTGAGCAAAGAACTCATAAGCTCTTTTTAGCTCACCAGCTCCCTCAAATACTGATGATAATGGCTTTCCATATTTTACCGATAATTTTTCTTCTATTAATACTGCCCTGTGAGTTAAACGTTGATCTCCAAAGTGGCATTTTGCCGTTGTTAAATTTTGTCCTTGATTCATTCACCACCCAATCTTTGCCTTCATTATTCTATGACGCATCTTTCCCTTTTGGACAAGGGTTAGCGGATGATGCTGCACAACCAATCTCCCTTCCAGAGATGCCGTGAAAAGTCAGGAGTATAAATACTCGAACTAATTTGAAGCTGGTATTAAACAAATCTGTGAAATTTTTTGATTTTTGGCGTTATTGTTCTAGCTTGTAATAGGCTAAATGAAGAAAACCAGAACTAATAGAACCAAATTGTGACATCATGGCGGAAAGCTCTATCGTCGAAGATCGCGACTACACTTTAATCATCGACAAAAGCGGCAGTATGTCGATCAACGATCGCCCAGGGGGGAAAACTCGTTGGGAATCTGCTCAAGAATCTACTCTAGCCTTGGCTAAAGAGTGCGAAAAAATCGATCCTGATGGTATTACAGTTTATTTATTCTCTGGACGTTTTCGTCGCTATGACAATATTACCGCCGATAAGGTGAGCAAGATTTATGCGGAAAATGATCCCATGGGACGAACAGATCTAGCTAGTGTCCTTGCCGATGCGGTAAACAATTACTTTGATCGTAAAGTAGCAGGACAGGCAAAAACTAACGGGGAAACAATAGTAGTTATCACCGATGGTGAACCTGATGACTATAAATCGGTGATGCGGGTAATTATTGATGCATCTCGTCAAATCGATCGAGATGAAGAATTAGGTATTTCTTTGATTCAGGTCGGTAACGATCGCAAGGCAACACAATTTCTCAAAGCTTTAGACGATCAGTTAGAATCTGCTGGGGCTAAATTTGATATTGTTGACACCATTACGATAGATGATATGCAGGGATTAACTTTAGCCGAAGTTTTACTTAACGCTGTTATAGGATAAGCTCCGTCAACAGCCAAAAAGCTGTACCTTCTTGGTTAAATGAGAAGCGTGTGAATGACCCATGAATAATTTGTGAGGAATCCTAACACTAATGATTGACAAACTATTACGATGTAAGAGTGATGCAATTTTATCCCTTACATTCGTTAATCGAAGGTAGCTGGTTCAAGTTAATTTGTGGAGCTAGTTATCAACATCTTCCGGCGATTCGCAATCTAGCTTTGGCATATAGTTTGGCTGGAGCTGATTGTGTAGATGTGGCTGCCGACCCCGCAGTGATTGCCGCTGCCCTAGCTGGGATTAGAGCAGCTCAGGAATTGCAGACAAGCTCAAGTTCTTCACCTTGGTTGATGGTAAGTATTAACGATGGAGAAGACCCTCATTTTCGCAAAGCAAAATTTGAGGTGACTCAGTGTCCAGTAGATTGTCCCCAACCCTGCGTAGCGGTCTGTCCTACCGAAGCGATAGATCTAAATCTAGGAGGAGTGAAGGATGCTCTTTGCTATGGATGTGGTCGTTGTGTCTCAATCTGTCCGCAGGAATCGATCTCAACTAGCTTCTATAAATCCAGCGTACAAGGAATTTTACCCTGGATTAAATCGATGGCTATAGATGCTGTCGAGATTCATACGCAGGTGGGTCATTATGATGATTTTAAGCGAGTGTGGCAGGATATTTTACCTGTAATCAGCCAACTAAAATTATTAGCTATAAGCTGTACTGATGGGCCTAAGGCGATTGAGTACTTGCGATCGCTTGATGAATTAATTAGTCCTCTACCCTGTCCTCTAATTTGGCAAACGGATGGACGCTCAATGAGTGGGGATATTGGGAAAGGAACTACCCACGGGGCGATCGCTTTTGCCCAAAAAGTTTTGCAGGCACAACTACCTGGATATATTCAGTTGGCGGGAGGAACAAACGACTACACTGTAAAAAAACTAGAGCAGGCAAAAATGTTGAGACAGCATAACTCATCTTTAGCTGAAACTGTTTCTGGGGTAGCTTACGGTAGTTATGCCCGTGCTGTCTTGTTACCAATATTGAATCGTCTGGAATCAAATCAATTTAATTTAACTAATTTAGCTACATATAAGCCCATGAATCAGCCTAATTTAAAGCTAGAACAAGACCAGGAGTTACTCGACCAAGCTGTTAATACTGCTCGTCAGCTAGTAAATCAATTAAAAAAAGCTAAGAGCTAAGAGCTAAAAGCTAAAAGCTAATAATAGAAACACTTTGTGGGTCATATATTCAATCATCAACGCCTTATTAACCAAATATTTTTATCGTATGCAGTCAGATATAGCTTCCCATCGGATGCAAGTTACCGATAACCTAGACAAATTACTGACCATTTTTCCTGATTCAATTCGCTCAAAATTAGATGAACATCTTGAAGAAAGTAGTGATGACTTAATTGAGGTAGTTTTAGATTTAGGTAGATTACCAGAAGCCCGTTTTCGCGATCGCGTTACCTATATTCGCGAGGAACCCGTAACTAAAGACGAGATCCAACACTGTATTGAAGGAGTGGGGATGTTTAGCAGCGACAATCGCGCTGGCATAGAGCGGACCCTCCACCGTATTAGTGCCATACGTAACCGTACTGGAGATATTATTGGTCTAACCTGTAGAATCGGTCGGGCAATTTTCGGCACTATTGTGATGATTCGCGATCTGGTAGAAACAGGACAGTCTATTCTGTTGCTGGGTCGTCCTGGGGTGGGAAAAACCACGGCATTAAGAGAAATCGCCAGAGTATTGGCTGATGACTTGGAAAAACGAGTTGTGATCATCGATACCTCTAATGAGATTGCGGGAGATGGCGACGTACCTCATCCTGCTATTGGTCGCGCCCGTCGGATGCAGGTAGCCCGTCCTGAGTTACAGCATCAGGTGATGATTGAAGCGGTGGAAAATCATATGCCCGAGGTAATTGTCATCGACGAAATTGGTACGGAATTAGAGGCGTTAGCAGCTAGAACGATCGCCGAACGTGGTGTCCAGCTAGTCGGCACTGCTCACGGCAATAGCGTTGAGAACTTAATTAAGAACCCAACCCTATCGGATCTAGTCGGCGGTATCCAAAGCGTTACTTTAGGAGATGATGAAGCACGGCGCAGGAGAACCCAGAAGACCGTTTTAGAACGGAAAGCCCCTCCCACCTTTGCGATCGCGATCGAGATGCTAGAACGGCAACGTTGGGTAGTACACGATAATGTCTCAGCTACCATTGATACCTTATTGCGGGGTATCGAGCCACCAGCCCAAGTCAGAACCGTCGATGACAGTGGTGAAGTAACCATTATTCATGAAGAATCTAAGTCACCATTCAAGCCGTTGCCATCGAGAACTACCCAGGTAGTTACTCCACTGCATCCTCAAGGACTTCGCTCATCTGGGAAAATGACCCCTTTAGCTCTAAACGGCAATCAGTCACCATATCAGTCACAACGAAGCAACTCTGATTTTGAGACTTTGTTGGAACATTCTTGGCAAACTAAAGAACCCAACAGCAGAAAAGTACGGACTCCTGGTCCTAATGGCGAGGATCACCCCGTATATATCTATGCCTATGGCATCGGTCGCTCCCAGATAGAGCAGGTGGTTGAGGTCTTGGATTTGCCGATCGTGCTAACTAAAGATTTAGACGATGCCGATGCGGTGGTAGCCTTGCGATCGCAAATTAAGCATCATTCAAAACTTCGTAGCATTGCCAAAGATCGTCATCTGCCGATTTATACGGTGAAATCAAACACCATTCCCCAGGTAACTCGCATTTTTAGGCAGATTCTCAATCTAGACGACCCCAATATTCCCGAACCGACAGATTTACGTCTGTTTAGTAAAGCGGGAAGTGACGATGAGATCGAAGCTTTAGAAGAGGCAAGACTGGCGGTAGAACAGATTGTCATCCCCAAAGGTCAACCTGTAGAATTATTACCGCGATCGGCAAAAGTTCGCAAAATGCAGCATGAGCTTATCGAACATTATCGTTTACAGTCCAATAGCTTTGGAGATGAACCTAATCGTCGTTTAAGAATCTATCCCGCATAATACCAATTACTGCTTACTGTCCTAACGGTGAATTAATATTTGATATAGTCGGTTGCTATCGGCGACGGTAACTGTAAAACTTAGATCCTCATATTCTAGCTTTTCTCCTTGGTGGGGAATCTTTTGCCATTTTTCCAGTAGAAAACCCCCCAAGGTATTGTATTCATCAGCTACGGGTAAAGACAAATCTAGCTGCTCGTTCACTTCCTCTAAATTAATTTGAGCTGAAACCAAAAAAGTATTTTCATCTATTTCTTGAATTCCCGTGATGCCTGTCTCCGAATCGCTACCTGCATCGCCGACTATTTCGGCAATCAAATCATGAAGGGTAATCAAGCCAGATGTACCGCCAAATTCATCGATGACGATCATCATTTTTTGCTGCGATCGCTGCATTGAGGGTAAGAGTTCATTTAAAGATGTCGATTCAGGAATAAAGCCGACAGGTTCTAACCACTGCTCTAAGGTAGAATCATAGTTAAGTTCTCCCTTAGCTAAGGGTTCAGCTAGTTTTTTATAGTGAATAATTCCCTGTATATCGTCTAAAGAGTCACCAATTACGGGATACCCAGAATAACCGTGTTCGGCAATTATTTGTAGCAGCTCACCGAAAGTAGTAGTTAAAGAAAGGAATTTGATGTCTGTACGAGGAATCATCACCTCTTCGGCAATATCGTCCCGAAATTCAAAAACGTTTTTTAGTAGCTGTCTTTCTTCAGCTTCTAAGCCAATCGACTCTCTTTCGGTGGCAATAATTAGCTGCAACTCTTCGGAAGTAACTTTTTCGTACCATCCTTCTCCACTGTATTCAACGCCAATTAGCCTAAGCAAGAGACGGGTTGAGAAATTGAGAATTGTAACAAAAGGACGAAAAATTCTGGCGATTACCAAACTAGGAGGTCCAAAAAACCTGGCAAGTTTTTCAGGGTACATTAATGCCACCGACTTAGGACAAAGTTCGCCTAAGACAATTTGTAGATATGCCAGGGTAATGAATGCCAAGGGTAAAGCCAGAGAATGAGCAATTGTATCCGATAATTGCGCTGGCAAGTTAAGACGCTGAACCAGCTCAATAATTAATACGGCGATCGTTTTTTCGCCCACCCAGCCCAACGCCAAACTAGAAAGAGTAATTCCTAGTTGAGTTGTCGAAAGAAGGCGGTCAATACTTCTCTGAAGAGACTGTACGGTTTGAGCTTGTAAATCGCCATCGATAACAAGCTGACTTATGCGAGAACGACGAACAGAAACAATCGAAAACTCTGCGGTAACAAAAAAAGCATTGATCGCAATTAGGAGGAATACACCGATAAAAGTCAACCACAAATTTTGTTCAGCCATCAACTAACGGCAGATAAATAGTAATATCTTTAACTACGGAATTAATTTGCCGAGTCATAATCTATCTTTATCATTAATTAGGTTATACACTTCTTTCAGAATATCTTCTTCCTTAATTATTTTTAGTCCTTTGTATTTTCCGCCAACGGGTGTTTCCTTCATCGTCTTGTCACTAGAATTAATGTCTGGTTGGGTAACAACTTTTAGGGCTTCACTACCCATAAAATAGCCTATATAGGAGCTAGCCAAGCCAGCCAACAGCATCATGAGAAATAAAAATATGGTCAGCCATAAATTAACTCTTATTTTCATGCGATCGCAATTTTTTTTGATAGATGTTGTCAAAGATACCAGACTTACTAATATAATGGTCTACTAGAGAAAAAATTAGGTACCCAGGGTTGGCCGAGCGGTTTAGGCAACAAACTCATAATTTGTGCTAGGCAGGTTCAACTCCTGCACCCTGGATAAATATATTATTGACGATAGCGATATAGAATCTTTATCTGCCACAGATAGACTGTGCAGAAATGGCACTACAGCCAGGATTTTCTCGCAAGGAAGTATTATAGGGATTTTCTAAATCTCTGGTAATCATCTTCATGCCAGTGGCTGACTGTTGTTTCATACCTGCTCGATAGACATTATCTACTGCATTACCATCAGAGGAAATGTGTTGTTCAGGAAATCCTGTAAAACCAACGATTGTATTAATTTGACTCAAAAAATTACTTTGTTTAAAAGCATTCTTGCCTTTAAAGAAATATGCATTTTCAAATGCTCAATCTAAGGATTGCATTTCTGCTTTAGCCTCAAGGGAAAATAAACTAGCTATAGTTGCTATAGCTAAGACTTTAGTTAATTTAGTAAACTTAATAGACATTACTTTACTTGATATTTGTGAATAAATTAACAGTCATAGCAGACTTCATCGCCAAGGGACAAGTTCTGTTGATACTTGTCTATTTTTATAGAGCGAAAATGTCAATGACTTCTGCTCAATCCTAGCTGAAGAAAGCGCGAAACAACAGTCCACAAATATCTTTTTCATCTCGAAACTATGAACTCAGAACAGATCTCACATCCTTCCCTGGCTACAGCCGATTCCGAGACTTTACGCAAAGTTCTTTTAGATTTAATTGTTAAATACGCTTATGTTGAAGGAGATTTTACTCTTTCTTCGGGGGCAAAAAGCTCTTATTACATCAATTGTAAACCAGTAACTTTAAGAGCAGAAGGTGCATTGGCTTTAGGTCGGTTGTTGCTTGAGCTACTGCCTAATGATACTTCTGCCATAGCAGGGCTTACTCTAGGGGCAGATCCGATGGTATCAGCAGTCAGCGTGGTATCAGCCTATGAAAACAATCCTCTTCCCGCCCTGATTATTCGCAAAAAACCAAAAGGACATGGAACCAAAGCCTATATTGAAGGGCCTACTTTAGTAGAAGCAGCAAAAGTAATTGTTCTCGAAGATGTGGTTACCACAGGAAATTCTGCATTAACGGCAGTTGAAAGGTTAAATGATGCTGGACATGAGGTGACAGAAATTATGGCTTTGGTGGATCGTGAACAAGGAGGCAAGGAACTATATCAATCAAAAGGAATCAAGTTTCAGGCTTTATTTTCAATTCAAGAAATTCAACAAGAGTATGCAAGATTAAACTGAGATTTCTTGCCGATTTTTCAAGCAGTTTGTTGTTTGTTTTCGGTAATTCTCAACTAAAGCGAGACACTTCATTACAAAACAGTATTTAATTTTACCTGAAGAATTTCCTCTTGGCTAACCAACGCTAAAACAAAATTCTGGGGATGTATTGTGGAAAATACATCCCCAGAGGAAAAGATTGAATTCAGATGTTTTACAGCGTTTATTTTCAGTATGCAAGAGTCTCTAAAGTTTCTTTCAAATATTGTCGTACCTGTTCTTCTAGAGCTACCTCGCTACTGATGTTTCTTTCTTGCTGCCAACTTTGAAAGCCTGAGCTTTTTGCGATCGCCTGTCTGAGACTTAACCAAATTTCTTGGTCTTGTTCTCTGCCACTTTGAGAGGAGGTAGTGAATTTTGCCATATATTTATTATTTTTTACTGCTCTATATTAGTTAGTGTAGCTTAACCAGAATAAGAGACTGTAAATCCAAATACATATTGGAGGAAGATTTGGCGCAATTTAACTTATTTCTTTGACTTTAGATGATGGCTGAATAAACCAAAGTATTTTGTTTACCTTGATTCCAGGTACAGTAAAATCTTGAACTATTTTTTCTCGGGGATATGGTTCGATTCTGAGTCAACTTTGACTCTTCGGTTAATAGAACTTGTAAAACGCTGAGGGGTATTTGTAGAAAAAGATTACTGCCTAAAAAAGCGAATCGCCGCGATTCCCAATCCTAAAATACGCCACTGGGGAATAAAACCTGCTATTCCCGTAGCTAAAGGTGACAAGTGATACATCAGCCATAAAAGCAGCAGCATTACTAACGCCGCAATCAAACTCCAGATTTTTGGCGACGCTGTTTTAAATAGAGCTAAAATCTTTCTTTGTTCTTCTGTCAAAGATTCAGGTTTCAGGGATAAAAATAGAACGCTAAAAATATCAAAAGGTCGACTCAACTGCATTAACAATATAGGCAGAATTGCGATCGCTACCAGCAGAGGTAATTCAATCAGATAAGAGTAGCTATCTCCTACAGCCAGTCCCACCAAAGCAATTTGGCTCAGAGCGGGAAAAAGAGCGATACCCACCAAATGAATCCATAAAAAGGGTTCAGAACGAGTATTCATTTTATTGAACCTTAAATATTAAGCAATTTTAAAAACACATCAACTGCCAGAAGCAATTAATTATGGCTGATTATGTTGTATTTTTTGATTGAGAGATGATGCTTGCCTAATGATACTAAGTGCAGAAGATCGACGTTTTAGGTTGATTAAATTCTTCCTACTTACCTTTTAACTAAACATCACCCTGCAACCATTAATTAGTTCGTCGCCAAGGTTCGACGCTTGAAGACTAGTTCGTAAGCCTCAATAATGTCGCCCTCTTGCCAATCAGAGAATTTGCTCGCGCCAATACCGCACTCAAAGCCAGTGTTGACTTCTTTAACATCATCTTTCATCCGTTTGAGAGAGCTTAAATCTCCTTCATGAACGACTTTGCCGTCGCGTCGAATACGGATTTTACAGTTACGCACTATTTTGCCCGATAAGACATAGCAGCCAGCAACTGCGCCACGACCGACAGGGAAGACTGCACGAACTTCTACCTGACCCAAGCTTTCTTCTACCTGTTCTGGGTCTAGCAGACCTTCCATTGCCCCTTGAATTTCATCTAAGAGTTTGTAGATGATATTGTATTGGCGAATATCTACCCCTTCGCGGTCGGCTGCCTGCCTTGAACCTGATGCCAAGGTGGTGTTAAACCCAATAATTACCGCGCCACTAGCTGCTGCTAGATCGACGTCAGTTTCGGTTACTTCACCTGGAGATGCCATCAAAGTACGGATTTGAACCTCGTTTTGAGGTAATTGTTGCAGAGAACCCATAATGGCTTCTACAGAACCTTGAACATCAGCCTTAATGATTAGATTTAGCTCTTTAAGCTCTCCTTCTTGCGCTTGGGCAGAAATTGTACTTAAGCTAATGCGACGAGAGGATAAAGACTGCAATAGTCTAGTATCTCTTTGGGCGATTGCCCGCTGATCGGCGATCGCTCTGGCTTCTCTTTCATCCTGGTAGACATCAAATTCATCCCCCGCTTCAGGAACTTCATTTAGCCCCAGAATTTCTACCGCAAAGGATGGACTAGCAGCTTCTACTTTGGCTCCGCGATCGTCAATCATCGCTCTGACTTTACCTAGAACCGAACCTGCCACAATAGTGTCACCTACACGCAGAGTCCCGTTTTGTACCAGGAGAGTGGCAACAGGACCGCGATTACGATCCAGATTGGCTTCAATTACGGTTCCTCTGGCTGGACGATTAGGATTAGCAGAAAGTTCTTCCACCTCAGCAACCAGTAGAATCATTTCTAACAATTCATCGAGGTTATCTCCCTTGAGAGCGCTTACGTTAACCATGGTGGTATCTCCACCCCAATCTTCAGCCACTAGACCTTGTTCGGTTAATTCTTGCTTAATGCGATCGGGATTTGATTCTGGTTTATCCACCTTGTTAATCGCCACCAATAGAGGAACTTCCGCCGCTCGAGCATGGCTAATAGCCTCCTTGGTTTGAGGCTGTACTCCATCATCAGCAGCTACCACCAAAATAGCGATATCGGTTACTCTGGTTCCCCGCGCACGCATCGCTGTAAAGGCTTCGTGACCAGGAGTATCCAAAAAGACAATCTGCTGTTTGTTGCCATTATGTTCCACGTCTACGTGATAAGCGCCAATATGCTGAGTAATTCCCCCAGCTTCTCCTGAGGCTACCTTACTCTTACGAATCGAGTCTAACAAAGTCGTCTTACCATGATCCACGTGACCCATGATGGTCACGACTGGAGGACGAGGCTGAAGATTCTCCAAATCGTCTGCGTCCAGCATTTCAGTGTCTTTAGTTGCGGCAGATTTCGCCTCTGGAGTTTCAACGATTACACCTAATTCCTCTGCTACTGATTTAGCTGTTTCAAAATCCAAGGTCTGGGTAATATTTACAGGAATCCCCCTAAAGAATAGACTTCTGATGATATCTGTTTCTGGAGTATTCAATCTTTCCGCCAAATCTCTGACGGTAAGATTGTCTGAGAGAATAATAGATTCAGACAGAGTGGGTACAGCTTTTCCTTTAGGCTGACGCTCGGTTTTTTGAGTTTTATCAGTTTTAAAGGATGGTTTACGAGGCTTTTTGCTAGCAGTAGCAGCAGGTTGATGTTGCTGCATTGACTTTGGTTTGGCGGGACGAGCCGTAGATATGCTAAATGCTTTGTTGACCTCAATCGCATTGGCATCAGCATCATCGAAATCATCATCATCTAACAGGGGTTTTGGACTACGACGTTTTTTGCCGACCTTTCCTTTGCCAGACTTTGCCTGTTTACCTTCATCCTCCTCTTCATTTTCCCACTCTTTTACTTTACGTGGAGGTGCAGGTCGTTTTAAACGAGTAACTTTTGTGACTTCAGTCTCATCATCAGTGCCAATATCATCCCCATCAAGGTTTTCTGTGACTTCATCTACCTCGTCGTCCTTGGCTACCTTACTAACTTCCTGGATTTTCGGAGGTCTTTGATTAAGCTTAGGCAGCGGAGCAATAACTTTTTTCTTTTTTTCTGTCTCTTCAGAATTAGCCTGTTCTACTTTGTTCTGGATTTTGCTCTGAGGTGGTTCAACCGAACGAATTTTAGGCTTGATTGGAGACTGGAAGGAACTTCTTCCTGTTTTCTTTGCTTGCGGTCTTGAGGGAGGCTCTGACAGACTAGGAGGCTGATTTGTACTTGATTTGGGAGAAGTTGATTCTAAAGTTGTGTTTTTAGCTTTGTCGGGTGAACTCACTTCTTTATCTTCAAACGAAAAAGATTCAACTTGAGGCGATTTTGCTTGCAGGTTAGATTCTTCCGTCGATCTGCTTGATTTCGGTGACTTTGGTCTAGAAGGCGGTGCTACTAATCTTGGAGACATACCATTTGCCTGAATTGGTTGAGAAGTAGAATTTGAGTCATCGGTTCGATGGTGAACAGCTAGAATTTGCTGTTTACGTTTTTCTGGTGCTTTGAGTGTCTTTGAACTTTTAATTTTATGATTATTGCTAGTTTTTTCGGCGCGAGGGGATTTCGCCGCCACTGATTTTACTCTTTCTGCTTGTTCTGTAGTAATTGTACTACTATGGCTTTTGACTGCAATATTGAGCTGTTCGCAAATTTCCTTGATATCTTTGTTGTCCAAATTCAATTCTTTTGATAATTCGTATATTCTAACTTTGCCGTTGTTCATCCACTATGCCCCTCAGTTGACTGTTTGTATTTATTTGACCATTTGTTTGTCCATGTAGTCCTTCATGTTTTTACGTTGCTGCTAAATGTTTTATGCCTCGAACCAATATTATGTATCCAAATTGAACAATAGAACAATAAAAGCGAATTTTAAATTGTTGTCAATAGTAATTTACCCCTAGGTTTATTTTAGAGAAAAATACCGAATTGTTGATTTGTTCTTAAGTTTTAAGTTCCACAATAACTAAATTTATCCCTAAATGCAGATATTATCAGCTTAAACGTTCTTGTAAACTTTGATAAATATCATCACAAACTTTAGTTCTCAAAGAAGCTTGCAGGCGATTTTTGGCTCTAGCTTGAGACAGGCAGTTGAGATTTGGACAGAGGTACGCAGAACGACCTATCCCTCGATCTAGCTCAATTTTATGATTTGATGCTAAGCGAACTATTCGCCAAAATGATTGTTTGAGTGCAACTCGCCGACAGCTAATACATTGACGATAATTTATTTGAGTCAAATTTAATTTTTTAGTTAATATTTTGCTGAAATTCAAGGCATCAATATTTTTAGTAATATTGTTCGGCGCAGTTCTATTTGGTAACTGCGCTTTCTACTAGTCGCTTAAATTTCTTCTTCAGACTCAATTTAGTCTTGAGAAGAAGCTTCAAGCTGTATTTCTATCTCTGGCTCGACAATGCTATCAGTAGATTCGTTTACGACCGTTGTTTCCTCCATTACCTCAATTTCTGGTTCCTCGTAAACCTCTTCTTCCTCCTCAGCTAGTTCTGCTGCTCTGGCTTTAGCGGCCTCTGCTTGAGCCGCCCATTTTGCCATTTCTGCTGCTTCATCAAATTTATCGATATCTTTAATATCAATTTTCCAACCAGTAAGACGTGCTGCCAGACGAACATTCTGTCCTTCCTTACCAATCGCCAAACTTAGCTGATCTTCAGCTACCAGAACTACAGACTGTTTGTCTTCAGTATTAGCCAAAATAACCCGATCTACTCTGGCGGGACTCAAAGAGTTAGAGATATAGGTGCCAGGGTCAGGAGACCAACGAATCACATCAATTTTTTCTCCGCGTAATTCATTTACCACTGCTTGAATTCGTGAACCTCTAGCTCCAATGCAGGCTCCAACAGGATCGACATCTCGCTCTAAGGTATCAACAGCGATTTTAGTCCGAACTCCTACATGACGAGAGGGGGGATGAGCTTCCCTAGCAACGGCGACAATACGGACAATTTCTTCTTCTATTTCAGGAACTTCATTGCTAAATAGCTCTACCACCAGTCCCGCTGTGGCTCTAGAAACCATTAGTTGGGGACCACGATGTGGTGTATCTCTTACTTTCTTTAAGTAAACTTTGAAAGTAGTATTAGAACGATAGGTATCATTAGGTAGTTGTTCCCGCTTGGGTAGTTCTGCTTCAACTTCTGGCTGTCCCAAACCGCTAGTAACAGCGACGATCGCCGATTGTCTTTCAAAGCGAACTACTCTTGCCTGCAACACCGTATCTTCTAGATCCTGAAACTCTTCTTGAATCAGTTTTCTTTGCTGATCTCGTAGTTTTTGCAGCAGCACCTGTTTGGTCTGAATTGCCGCCATCCGCCCAAAGTCTTTTTGCTCTGGGGTGACATCAACAAGTACAGAGTCTCCTACCTGAATTTCTGAGTCATCTACCTGTTCTCGAACTTCGCTCAAGGCGATCTGATGATCTCGATCTTCAATTTGATCTTTGCCGATATCAACAATCACTTTGGTCGTGAGAATTTGGAAGCCTTCTTCTTCTGTATCTAGCTGGACGTTAAAATTTTCAAAATATTCTTCATCAAATTCTTCGTTACGGTCTTTAGAACGGCGAAACTTTTCGTAGCCCTTAATTAAAGCCTCTCTTAGGGCTTCTTCAACCGAGCTACCAGGTAAGTTATATCTCTGGCTAATTTCTTCTATGGTTGCCCTTAAACCAGGCAAACTAACTATAGTCATGTGGTACTCCTAGCAGTAAGATTAATATTTAAATTGAGTCAAATGGTCGATCGCTAAATAGCTTAGATTTAGCCTGAGCATTCATCGTCAAGCTGCACTTTGGCAATTAGTTCGCGGGGAATGGCGATCGCTTTACCCTTGTTATTGATGTGCATTGCTACTTCGTCGCGATACTGTAGCCGTCCTTGCCACTGTTTTTGATTTTTATAGGGAGCAAAAGTTTTGACTGTCACTGCAAACCCTTTAAATGCCACAAACTCTCTATCTGTAGTCAAAGTACGCGATATTCCAGGACTAGAAATTTCTAGAATATAAGCTCCAGGAATAATTTCCGTTAAATCTAATTTTTCTTCAAGCAGACGACTCATCTGTTCGCAGTTTTCTAAACTAGTATCTCCCTGAGAATTTCTCACGTCTATCCTCAAAACTGGTGGTGTTTTATTAGTTTGAAATACTGCATCAACTAACTCTAGTTCGAGATCTTTGGCTAAGTCAGAAGCTAATTCGATAATTTGAGTAACAACAGGATGAGTCATCTTTGGCAAGAAATTGAATTATGCCAACTCAACCAAAGGTCAGTTGGAAATGTAGTTAATTTAGACAACAAAAAAAGTGGGCTGTCCCCACTTCCATGCTGCTTTATATCTTTGAGGTAGAAAGTCCTTAGCTTGCTTACCAATCTTTCTGAGATATATCATACCAACAAAATCAAAATTACGACAAGTTTAGCTAAATTTCTCCCTTGAGTAACCAGAAAAACTAAAACAAAGAGGTACAGCTGAACAATACTTAGCATGAGCAAAATACTGTACGACTGCACCCCTGTTGAAAACTAATAAGCTGCGTTGCGATTATTTAGAACAAACCTAAAGTTAAAGATTCGTCAATCGGAAAAGTTGCGCCAATTCCTAACCAGATGGTTACCAGAGTACCAAATAAGAATACGCTAGTAGCTACTGGACGACGGAAAGGATTTTGGAACTTATTAACGTTCTCAATAAAAGGAATTAGCATCAATCCTAAAGGTACTGCTGTCTGAGCAGCGATTCCCAACAACTTGCTAGGAACTACCCGCAATATTTGGAATACGGGGTATAAATACCACTCAGGTAGAATTTCTAAAGGCGTGGCAAAAGGATTAGCTGGCTCTCCCATAACAGCAGGATCGAGGACAGCTAAACTAACTACCAAACCAATAGTTCCTAAAATAACTACGGGAAAGATGTATAACAAATCGTTGGGCCAAGCAGGTTCACCATAGTAGTTGTGACCCATACCTTGAGCCAGCTTAGCGCGTAAAGCAGGATCGCTAAGATCGGGCTTTTTTAAAGTGGACATAGTTTTTTCTCCTAAATATACTCAAAATTAGCTGATCTACACAGTCTTGAGAGCCGAGGTTTACAAAGGACCTGAAATACCTTGCTTACGAATCATCAGAAAGTGTAACAGCATAAATACTGCAATCAACCAAGGTAGAACAAAAGTGTGCAAGCTATAAAAACGAGTTAAAGTAGCTTGACCAACGCTAGCACTGCCTCTAAGTAGCTCAACCATCAAGTCGCCAACTACAGGAATTGCCGCAGGTACACCAGACACGATTTTAACGGCCCAATAGCCGACTTGATCCCAAGGAAGAGAATAGCCAGTTACACCGAAGCTAACAGTAAGAACTGCCATAATTACTCCAGTAATCCAGGTTAATTCCCGTGGTTTTTTGAAACCGCCAGTTAGATAAACGCGGAAAGTATGCAGGATCATCATCAAGACCATCATGCTCGCTGACCAGCGATGAATGGAACGAATTAACCAACCGAAGCTGACTTCATTCATGATGTATTCCACTGAAGAAAACGCTTCAGCTACGTTGGGCTTGTAGTAAAAAGTCATGCAAAATCCAGTGGCAAACTGAATCAGGAAGCAGACTAGCGTAATACCACCCAAGCAGTAGAAGATATTTACATGAGGGGGAACGTATTTACTGCTGATGTCATCAGAAATTGCTTGAATCTCAAGACGCTCATCAAACCATTGAAAAGTTTTTGAATCTGTTACTTGTTTAGAAAACATGAAGCCTATAAATTAGCTAACAAAAAATAGTTATGGATAGAGCTACCAGCTAAATTCACAGTTTCTTGCCATATCCGAACTTCAGAACTTTCTGCTTGAAATATAAAGATTATGCAAGACCACTGGAAAAGTCCAGGTAGCGGAGGCGCACTCTGACTAAAAGTCTATCTGCTGTAAAGCGGATGCTGCGCGACGGGTATATTTGCGGTTTAAGTCCATAAAGGGTTTAGCTAGAGTAATATTTATGGTTTTACCCTATTTATAAAATGTAACATAGCTTTAAGCTATGATGTCTCTATTTAATGTTGTATTATACGCCATATTTATCCTGTGAATACTTCAGATCGGCAAAAATCTGTGGACAGCATTCTTCGGCTAACAAAACCAATTTTTGTTTATGCGTCACAATTAATTAATAATTCGTAAAATTAGCATAATTCATTTAGGATATTCTCCTCACTATTTTTTCATGGTCAAGAAAATTTGTTCAGTTGCCTTACTAGCGTTGTTTTGGTTTACTACTCTTTGTTGGTATCCTGCTGATGCTCAAGCTTTTACTGAAGAACAAAAGCTACTGCTACAATCTTGGCGGATTGTAAATCAGTCCTATATAGACGAAACTTTTAATCATCAGAACTGGTGGAAGCTGAGAGAGAAGTTTATCAAAAAACCGCTGCGCGATCGCGATGAGACTTATACTGCCATTGAAGAAATGTTAGCTACCCTTGACGATCCCTTTACCAGATTGCTTAGACCAGAGCAGTATCGTAGTTTGCAGGTCAATACTTCAGGAGAGCTTTCTGGAGTAGGACTACAGATTAACATCAATCCTGAAACCAAATTAATTGAGGTGATTTCTCCGTTAGCTGGTTCTCCTGCTGAAGCGGCGGGAATTAAACCAAGAGATAATATTCTCGAAATTGATGGAGTTGATGCCAAAACTATGACTTTAGATGAGGCAGCAGCCATGATGCGGGGAGTAACGGGGAGTAAAGTTTCGTTGAGAGTACAGTCTAGCTTAGATAAAGCAGCTAAACCTCGCAATGTCGAAATCGTGCGCGATCGCATTTCCCTTAATCCTGTGTACACTGCTTTAGATACGAACACTGATAGAAAAGTTGGCTATGTCAGACTTAACCAATTTAGTGCAAATGCCGCCAAAGAAATTGCCCATGGCGTCGATAAGTTGGAAAAGCAAGGAGCAGAGGCTTATATTCTAGATTTACGTAATAATCCAGGAGGATTATTACAGGCTGGGATCGAAATTGCTCGGATGTGGCTTAATGACGGCACAATTGTCTATACGGTCAATCGCCAAGGAGCCTTGGGCAGCTTTGATTCCAATAGTGAAATCCTCACCGAAGATCCTTTAGTCGTTTTGGTCAATCAAGGTTCAGCTAGTGCTAGTGAGATCCTTGCAGGAGCATTACAGGATAATGAACGGGCTTTATTGGTAGGGGAAAAAACTTTTGGCAAAGGATTGATTCAGTCTTTGTTTGAACTACCCGACGGTGCTGGTTTGGCAATTACGGTAGCTAGATATGAAACTCCCAATCATACAGATATCAATAAGCTAGGAATTATGCCCGATGATGTAATTTCCCAACAGCCCATTACTTACGCTCAAATTGCTACAGAGGCAGATTTGCAGTATCAAGAAGCATTGAAGCTGGTAATCTCCCGAGATACCATGTTGGCTAAGGCTGAGTAGATATTCTTAAAATGTAAAGCAGGCTCAAATAAAATCGATACAAAATCTTATGACTACAGCAGCTACGGCAACAACAGAACAGTTAAAAACTGCGATCGCAACCTACAAAGATCGAGTAGACTATCTCGAAATTCGCGTCGAACAGAGTGAATCTACGGGGCTTTCATTTCGCGGAAAACAGCTAGACTCGGTGGATCGCAGTTTTTCTTTAGGGGGAGGAATTCGCGCCTGTCACCAGGGTGGTTGGAGCTTTGTTACCTTTAATGGACTTAAAGAATTAGATGTGAGGATTAAAGAAGCGATCGCTCAAGCAAAATTGGTCGGCAAAGCAGAAACTCAACTAGCCAAAGTTGAACCGATTGAGGATTATGTTCCCGAACAGATTAAGCGCGATCCACGGGAGGTTTCTCTCAAAGATAAGCGCGAGCTATTAGAAACGTATAACGAGATCCTGCTCAATTTTGACCCGCGCATCCAAACGACCATGGCAAGTATTGGCGATCGCTTTGCCACGAAAACTTTTGTCAATTCAACTGGTAGCTGTATTGTTCAAGAGAGACTGGATATCAATGGGCGGTTTATGGCGATCGCTAAAGGGGCAGATGGGGTTGTTCGTCAAGGATTTGAATCCGTCCATTCCCGTAATGATTTTAATGCTTTAGTGGGTATCGAAGAGCGAGTTCGCGGTGCCGCAGAACGAGCCGTCAGACAACTAGAGGCAAAATCCGTCAAAGGTGGTCAGTATACGGTAATTCTTGACCCCTATCTAGCGGGAGTATTTATTCACGAAGCTTTTGGACATCTCTCGGAAGCTGATTTTGTTTATGAGAATCCCAAGATGCAGGAATTGCTGACTCTGGGTAAACCCATGGGAATCGAACAGCTAAACGTGGTTGATGATGCCACGATGGAAAACCTACCAGGATCGATGAAATATGATGATGAGGGAGTGCCAGGACAGCGCAAGTATTTAATTAAAAATGGTGTCCTAACGGAACGTCTCCACTCCCGTGAGACAGCAGGCAAAATGACGGAAGCACCCACAGGAAACGCCAGAGCAATCCGCGCCAATTATCCACCGATTGTCAGGATGACTAATACAGCGATCGAGCCAGGAGATACTCCCCTAGAAGAAATGTTTGCTGGGATAGAAGAAGGAGTTTATGCCGTTAGAATGCTGGGGGGACAAACCAATGGCGAAATGTTTACCTTTGCCGCCGCCGAAGGCTATATGATTCGTGATGGTAAAATTGCCGAACCTGTTAGTGATGTAACTCTTTCTGGTAATGTGTTTCAAACTCTTCAGGATATAGATGCCATTAGTAGCGATACTCTCTATACCAACGGGGGTTGTGGAAAAGGAGGACAAATGCCTCTACCTGTAAGCGTAGGCGGTCCTCACATTCGGATCAAAAAAGTGGTCGTTGGCGGTAGATAGTTGGTAGGGTGGGCATCAAAATTAAAGCAGGAAAAATTATCAATAAATATCTTATGCTCACCTAAATTAAAATCGACCAGACCAAAAGCGATCGCCGTTAAGGCAATTGTCTTTCATAATGTATTGCCTCAAGTTGAAACTTTAGTTCAGGCTCGCAGATCAAATTTATCAAATAAATGTTTGGTAATAGAAGGGTCTGCACTATATCCAAGTTTAGTCAGAGATTTAGTAACTCTAGAGGATGTTAAAGGAATTTGGCTAGCAGGAAACTATAATCTTTTGAAAAATCGAATTTATCAAAGTAGTAATTTCGCTCGTGTGGGCAAGGAAGAACAATATTTGATATATAAGTTTTTAGAGCGAACCTGGCTCTATAATCAGGCGATGTTAAATGAGTCAAGAAATTTAGGATTTACCTGCATTCACGTAAATTGAAATCTGTAATGCCCACCCTACGTCTCAAAAATTATTTCCTTCCAGCAACTCTTCGCCTAAAAATTCTCGAATTTCTCGGTCTTTTAACAAACAACTCTGATTAGTTTTAAGGCAATTGTTTTGCCCATCGTCTGAATCTGACAAAGCTGCTGCCACCAGGGACTTGCTGTGAGATTGTGATTGTCTAAGTTGTTTTACGTCCTGTTCGAGGGATTCGATGCGCTCTACTAAGGTACGGATCACCGCAGCTTCAGAATCAGGTAAGTTGCCATGTTCGAGAGGGTCTACCTTGACTCCCGAACGATAAACTATTCTTCCTGGAATACCGACCACGGTACAGTTAGCAGGAACATCCCGCAATACCACCGAACCTGCCCCAATCCGCACATTGTTGCCGATGTGAATATTACCCAAAACTTTTGCGCCACCACCAATGACGACATTTTCTCCCAGAGTAGGATGACGTTTTCCAGTTTCTTTTCCCGTACCGCCTAATGTAACTCCTTGATAGATTAATGAGTAATCGCCGATGATTGCAGTTTCGCCAATTACAACCCCCATACCATGGTCGATAAACACACCCTGACCAATTTGCGCTCCTGGGTGAATTTCAATGCCTGTCAAAAAACGAGACAAATGGGAGATAAATCGAGGCAAAAAAGGAATTCCTATTTGGCAAAGCCAATGAGCAAAACGATGGAAAAATAAAGCCTGTAAGCCTGGATAACATATCAGAACCTCTAGCCAGTTGCGGGCTGCGGGGTCACGTTCAAAGATGATGCGAAAGTCAGCTATTAGTGAGGAAAGCATCAATTGTTATCCTTTGTTCCTTAAATGGTTAATACTAACGAAACTATTTTATCTTTTTCATGGCATTTCTGAACTCTATAATTTGGTGTAAAAATACGCTACTGATAACTAACTATTAACTACTGATAAGACCCAGAACATTCCGTCTATAGTGTTTTTAAAACTTCGGCATTACTGATTAGCCATTTTTCACCTTGGCGGATTAGCTGATAGCGGACTAATAAATTATCGTTATAGGATTGAGTATTATCTAGTTGACCTGATTGATAATGTTGAGCAACTTCTTTGACTTCTGCCTCTACCGTTGCTTTATTTCGATCTTTGGGGTCTAATGTTGCCGATCGCAGTTTAATTTGATGTTGATATTCTCGATATAGATTTTCTGACTTATAGGCTACCGCCCGCTCGCGCCAGGTAGTTAGCAATGGTTCTGCCAAAATATTATTGAGCTGGTCAATTTGATGCTCTTGACCAAATGCCGCAGACTTGCTGGTTAACCAAGTTTGAATCACCTCTTGAGCTTGTTCGGGGAGAGTCAGCTCAGGTTTTGCGGCGATCGGTTCAATTTTTTTAGCGGGAATTTCTACCGCAGGTTCACTTATGGCGATCGCTAGCTGGGCTTGATTAGCTGTTTTAAGATTGGGAGTTAAAAATAATTTCATTGCCACATTGCTTAGAGTTCCCACGCCTAAAATCAGACCTAACACAAATAGCCAACCTTTCCATACAGTTGCTGGACTGCTTTTTTGGCGACTGCTGGGTTTTTTCCCTGCTTTACCCTGAGCTTTGCGCATTACTGATGCTGGCACTGCTCTGTTTTTTGGCTGAAGGGGAAGAGAGAGGGATTTTTGGGGACGAGAATTTTGCTGGTGAGGATTAGGAGGAGGAGCAATTGTGTGATTACCTTGATGAGGTGCAGCTACTGTGCGATCTCGTTCGATTGTCACAGTATTCACCCCCAGAGGTTCTGTTTGCCTTAACTCAGTTTGCCTTGATGTCTTAACCTGATAATTTTTCTTGGCGGTACCAGCTAGTCGAGAAGGAGCTGCAACGGATTGTGATGAGTTAGTCTGAGCCAAGGCGGGTTTTGCGGAGGAGAATATATTACGCCAAAGAGATCTAATTCTTCCCCCGTATGCTGATTGGTTTTGAGCTGCGGATTTTTGCTTGGCTGTTGTTAACCCAGAATTATCCATCGTCAAAGCACCAGGAGCAAGTTCTTCTAAATATTGCTGAACCTGTGAATCGGCAAAATACTCTTTGAGAGTTAGGGGAGTTGATGATAGATCGACAAATTGAGCCACTACATCTTCTTGTAACCACTGTTCACCATAAAAACAAAGTCCTGGTAATAAATCAGTATTACTCTGGGAATGCTGCTCTACCTGTTTCAATCTAGTCAGATCGCTGGCATTACGTAGCTTATAGATGGCTTTTTCCGTATGTCCTAATAATAAAGCTGAAATTGCCTGTTCCCAACTAACATCCTGTTTCTCACTTAAAGTATCTAGTTTCCTTTGAGCGCGTAAAACTAGCTCTGGTTGTTTATGACAAAATCCTCGACCTAGAAGAGCATAAACTGCCAGATAATTGGCGATCGCTGAATTACTTTGACTTTCGTTGTCAAATAGCTGTTGTTGTTCTGCTGAAGTTAGGTAAGTTCTTAACTGTTGAACAAAACAGAGAAACTGATCGAAATTTAAACCAGAACGATCTTCACCTTTGCCTTCAATTCCCTCTCGCTGAAGCAACATTGACTGCAATAAAGTAAAACCTGCTGCCCTTTCCAGGGACTTAGTCGGGTTTTGCGAAATTAGTTCTAAGACGCGATAAGGACGCAGCCGAGCCAAATCTCGCTCCAGCTCCGCTTGGATGTGAGAAAATAAGTTTTTTTGCTCTAGTAGATCTATCCCCATTTGCCCCGATAGAGCAGCCTTTTCATACTCCTGACGGTGCCATTGTTCTCGTCCAAACTCTAAATAAGCTAAAGCCAAAGATAAAATCAAATCTTCCTGGGTTGTATCGAGAGAAACTTCGTCAATTTCATCAATTTCATTTTGCCCGTCGCTCGGCTCAAGTTCGAGGCGATTATAATAGTTAATTCCCAGTTCCAAAACCGTTTCATATTCTCCCAGTTCATGGAGAATAAGCAAGGCTCCTACCAATTGCCCTGATGAGATTTCAATCGTTGGATTTGCCAAAGGAATAGTAGTTACTTCCGCTTCTTCAATACTTTCTGGAGCTTCCGTTTCCCCCTCTTCGCTTCCCTTGGACGTTGTCAAAGGCTGCATATTAATCAAAAATTGAGCATCATAGCTCGCTCTTTGCTCTGAATCAGCTAAAACCTGATAAGAATATTTAATTAATTCTTGGCGCGCTTCAATTGCTGATGCGCTATATTCACGGCGAGGCTGTTGCAGGAGGCGATCGCTATAGGCACGCTCCAACTGTTCTAAAGTAGCTTTAACAGGCACGCTTAAAATACGGTAATAGTCGAGGGGGATTCGCACGATGATAAATTCCTCTGGACGGCTCTAACGTCCTGGTAAGTGACAACTTAGTGAAAGAATAGATAATAACGAGCGGCAATTCATCAGGGATTTCACTGGTATGAGCGACTTTTCTCGCCTAAATTGCGCTTTTTGCCCGCATTCTAACTCAACTTTGCCAAAAGTACAGAAAATATTTAGATTTGCTCGGGGAAAGATCAATAATTGTAAGTTTTGTTAAAAGAAATGAATCAAAATCAACCAAGGATAGTTGTAATCGACGATGATCCGACTGGCTCTCAAACGGTTCATAGTTGTTTGCTATTGATGCAGTGGGATGTAGCAACCTTAAAACAAGGTTTAGCAGATAGGGTACCGATTTTCTTTATTCTCAGCAACACCAGGGCGATGAATCCTTCTCAAGCAGCTAAGATAACTCAGGAAATTTGCCGAAATTTGACCATAGCGATCGCGGAATTAGAAATCAAAGATTTTTTAGTGGTTAGCCGTTCTGACTCCACCTTACGGGGACATTACCCGATTGAAACTGACATAATCGCTCAAGAAATGGGTGGCTTTGATGCTCACTTTCTGACACCTGCTTTTTTTGAAGGAGGTAGAGTTACGGTAGACCAGACTCACTATCTTTTGATTGATGGGGTAAAAACTCCCGTTGCCGAGACGGAATTTGCCCGCGACTCAGTGTTTGGCTATAGCTACAGCTTTTTACCTGACTACGTTGCCGAAAAAACTCAGGGCAAGATTGCTTCAGAACAGGTAATTAAATTCTCTTTAGCCGATATTCGTGCAGGGGAAATTCAACAGCGTTTACTACAGCTTGCTGACAATCAGTGTGTAGTTGTGGATGGCGAATGCCAAGCCGATTTTGATCGCTTTGCTCAAGAGGTTTTACAGGCTACCGCTCAAGGCAAACGCTTTCTCTTTCGTTCGGCAGCAAGTTTACTCACCTCCCTGGCAGGGTTAGGGCCACAGCCCATAGCGCCAGAAGCGATGGCAAATTATCGACCCACGACTAAACCTGGAGTAGTTTTGGTGGGTTCTCATGTACAGAAAACTACTCAACAGCTAAAACAGCTACTTCAACAAGAGCAGGTAGTAGGAATTGAGATTGATGTGAAGCGTTTACGCGATCGCCCCCAAGATCGAGATTCCCTGCTCCAGTCAATTTTAGCTACCGTGGAGCAAGTATTTGACCAAGAAAAAACTCCTGTGATTTATACTAGTAGGGAAGAATTGAGCTTTGAGAATTCGCAGCAAAGGCTACAGTTTGGCACGACGGTATCTACCTTGCTGATGGCAGTAGTTCAAGGTTTACCCAGATCGATCAGTTTTTTGATCAGTAAAGGGGGAATCACTTCAAATGACGTTCTTAGCATTGGTTTAAATCTAACTAAAGCCAGACTCCTGGGACAAATATTACCAGGATGCTCGGTAATTCGTACCGAAGCGACTCATCCTCAGTTTCCTAATTTGCCAGTGGTTTTATTTCCAGGCAATGTAGGCGAGCAAAATGATTTAACTGCCGCCTGGAGTCGCTTAACAATTTCCTAATCTTTCATTTGCAGAAACTTACGTTAGTATGTGAAGCGTAAAAACAGAAATACTCAGAAAGTAGATATACGTAGATATACGGATGATCGGAATTGTTGCATGATCGAACCTGCTATCTCCCTCGACAAAATTGACGATCTGCCAGATTCGTCCCCCCTCGTCAATCGCTATTCACAAATTTATTTGAAGTACGATGGCGACCAAATGTTACTGGTACTGCCTGCTCAAGCAGAAATTGATTCTGATTTACTTTGGTCAGAAACTTGGCAAGAGCTAAAACATCTGTTACAAACCAAGGAGCAGTCTTGGCAAATAGGAACAAATGTGTGCTTAATTGCCAAGGATAGACTGCTAGATGCTAGACAATTACAAACTATTGCGGAAACTCTAGATGATGTAAAACTGTTGCTCTCATCTGTTAGTACCAATCGGCGACAGACGGCGGTAGCAGCAGCCACTAGCGGTTATTCTGTACAGCAGAACCATTCTGCTCAACCGTTGCTCGAACAGCCAACTGATGCTGCACGAGTGACGGCTTCCGCTATGGCAGAGCCATTGTATTTACAAAGTACGGTTCGTTCTGGAGTCGAGATTCGTCATCCAGGAACAATCGTTATCTTGGGCGACTTAAATCCTGGCGGTAAAGTGATCGCCGCAGGGGATATTTTAGTTTGGGGTCGTTTACGAGGGATTGCCCATGCAGGAGCCCAGGGAAACCATCAATGTCGGATTACGGCATTACATATGGAATTTACCCAACTGAGGATTGCCGATACTGTTGCCAGAGCGCCCAAATTAAGACCCAAAAGCTTAGCACCAGAATTGGCTTTTATGACCACAGAAGGCATTCGTCTAGCCAACACCTCAGAGTTCACCAAACGCTATATTTTTTCTTCATCGAAAAAAGCATGGGTTAATAAGACCCTCGACAATCGCTCTTAGTTGTTTACCCCGCTTAGGTTGGGGAAACTAACAAAGCCGCGTTGTCTCGCAATCAAGCAAAATAACTACAGCCACACAAATCGTAAACAAGCAATATGAGTCGTATAATTGTTGTTACTTCAGGCAAAGGAGGAGTAGGTAAAACTACCACTACCTCCAATTTAGGAGCGGCAATCGCCAAACAAAATCGCTCTGTAGCTCTTATTGATGCTGACTTTGGATTAAGAAATCTAGACTTGTTGTTGGGATTAGAAGAGCGAGTGGTTTACACTGCCATTGATGTTTTGGCTGGAGAATGTCGCTTGGCGCAGGCTTTAGTCAAAGACAAACGCCTCAAAGGTTTGGTGTTGCTGCCCGCAGCCCAAAATCGCAACAAAGAATCAGTTCAGCCCGAACAGATGAAGAAAATAGCCACCGCCTTAGCCAAAGGCTATGATTACATTCTGATCGATTGTCCCGCTGGGATTGAACTCGGTTTTCGCAACGCTATTTCTGCGGCTAACGAAGCTTTGATCGTCACAACTCCTGAAGTTGCAGCGGTAAGAGATGCCGATCGCGTGATTGGCTTACTTGAAGCAGAAGGTGTGAACAAAATCAACCTCATTGTCAATCGGGTCAAACCATTGATGGTCGAGGAAAATAAAATGATGAGCGTCGAGGATGTGCTGGAACTATTAGGCGTACCTCTGATTGGGGTCGTACCTGATGATGAAAAAGTCATTGTTGCTACCAACAAAGGAGAGCCTCTGGTATTGGGAGAGTTCGATTCTGTTCCTGCTCAGGCATATACCAATATTGCTCGACGTTTGGAAGGAGAAAAAGTACCATTTCTTGACTTGATGGCAAATCAAGGCAATATACTTTCTCGTCTACGTCGAATGTTTGGTGGTTAGTTAAATCTACTGAACGCAACATCGATTGATATTTTTGTAGGCAACTCTATGAATTGCGCCCGTTTGCTCTGTGTAAACCATGTTAAACATGATTAAAAGGTTTCTGGAAATGATTTTTCCCTGGAATAGTAACGCTAATAGTCGGAGTCACGCCAAGAGTCGTTTAAAGCTGATTATTGCTCACGATCGCGCTAGCATTAATCCTGAAATGATGGAGGCTATGCGTGAGGAAATATTAGACGTAGTTGCCCGCTATGTTGAAGTAGACCGCGATGAGATGGAATTTTCTCTTTCTAACGATCAGCGAATGACCTCTTTAACTGCTAATCTACCAATTCGTCAAATTAAACGTATGGGTGAACTCCGCGAGCAGCTCAAAGAAAAAAATAGTTCCCTCGATCTACAAGAGATTGAGATAGTCGAAGCAGATCGTGAAGCAGGTACCAACACTGCTAAATCACAATAAGCAACTAATACTGTAAATCGAAGCCTCAATAAGTTACTCTAATTAATTTTATTGGCAATATTTATGACGACAATTGGCAGCAATGAAGTTAGTTTATCTTGCTAAGAATAACTTCATTGCTATAAATGCTGGTATTGCTATAAATTTACTGTATTATTCTAAGTCTACTATTTGAGTTCGAATAATAGCAAAATTTAGGATATATAACTTCTTATTTTTTGCTTATTCGCTAATCAGCCAGAGTACGGCAAGCTTAAAAAATCAGATGATATACTAGAAAGTTCTCAGCAAGCTCTAAAATATCAGCATGGCGGAAACAACAGCAGGTATCAAAATAGTTAGTGATAATCGGCAGGCTCGTTATCTCTATGAAATACTTGAAACCTACGAAGCAGGAATTGAATTAGTCGGTACAGAAGTTAAATCAATCCGCGCGGGAAAAGTAAACTTGAGAGATGGTTACGCCTTCCTCAAAAATGGCGAGGCTTGGTTGAGTAATGTACACATTTCTCCTTATCAAGCAGGGGGGAACTATTTTAACCATGAGCCGTTACGAATCCGCAAGCTATTGCTCCACCGTAAGGAAATCAACAAGCTGATCGGACAGACCGAACAAAAAGGTCTGACTCTCGTTCCCTTAAAAATGTATTTCAAGGGAGGAAGAGTCAAAGTAGCAATTGGCTTAGGTAAAGGTAAGAAACTCCACGATAAGCGAGAGACAGCCAAAAAACGTGACGACCAGCGCGCTATGGCAAGGGCGATGAAGCGAGATTAGATAATTAGCAATTACTGATTATCTGTCAATAACTGACTCTTGACCGCAAGCGGTACAAGAGCAGCATGGAGTTAATCAGAACTTCTGAGAATTGCACTACTACATGAGCTATTGCTTTTTACGGACTGCCAGATTCTTCTCTCGTCTGGTCTATCTCCAAACCCTCTGATTCAGGGTGCTTTAAGACAGGACATGATAGCAATAGTGTAGGAAGAGACACGCATACTAATTTACTAGGGGTTATACCCATGACAAAAAAGATTAGAGTACCAGTTTTATCGCCATCTGGCGAACCGCTCATGCCCACAACCAGTGTGAGAGCAAGAAAGTGGATAGCGAGTGGTAAAGCCAAACCAGTATGGAACGATCTTGAGGTTTTCTGCGTTCAGCTATTACAAGAACCATCGGGAACTGAAACTCAGAAGATTGTAGTTGCTATCGACCCAGGTAAACTTTGGTCTGGTTGTGCTGCCCTGAGCGCAAAAGCAGTTTTATTTACTGCCAATTTAATCTTGCCGTTTAAACGGGTGGTAGCTAGAAAGCAAGCACAGAAGATTCTTCGTAGAGCTAGAAGAGGTAGAAGAATTAATCGCAATTTACCGTTTGAGCTTCGCGCTCATCGGCAGAAAAGGTTTGACAATCGCAGAGGAAACAAACTTCCTCCTTCAGTTCGAGCCTCAAAGCAGCTAGAACTTAGAATCATTAAAGAGCTAGCTCGAATTTTCCCGATTACTGAAATAGTTTATGAGTATGTCAAAGCTGATGTTGACCTGACTTCAGGCAGGAAAAAGCTCGTTCTGGCAAAGGTTTCTCGCCAGTCATGGTGGGTCAGAAGTATATGCTGCAATGGCTAAGAGAAATTGCACCTACTCATAAACTAGAAGGCTGGCAGACTTCAATCATTCGTAAGCAATTAGGATTGCCCAAGAATAAAGACAAAAGTTCTCGAGAATCCAACGGCTCACGCCAACTGCGCCATTGCTGCGGCAGCGAGCCGTTACATGAAGTACAAGCCTTTCTATAATGGCAAGAATAGAGGACATCACTGGGTAGGTTCGGTAGAGTTAACCAATTCCCCGTTTAAAGTAATAGCCCGTCCTCAGTTATATCGAAGACAACTTCACTTTGAGAACCCAGGTAAAGGTGGTATCCGCAAACGCAAGGGTGGAACGGTTACTCCTTTTGGTTTTCGTTCTGGTGATTACGTCGAAGCTATCAAAGGCAAAAATACTGTTAGAGGCTACATTGGTGGGTACTCAGAAAAGAATAAAGTCGTATCTGTGTACGAAGGTTCTATGTGGCGCAGGATAGGGCAATTTTCAGTTTCTAAAACTAAAATGCTTAAGAGGTCAACTGGTCTATGTGTAGTCTAAACCCTGTCGGCGTTTCCTCCCACGCTTCACTTATCAGTAGAAGCGGAGAATCCACGCCGTTGAATGTTGAATGATTGATTACTGGCACTTCTATCAATATCGTCGTAGAAACTGGCAACGATCGCCAAAACTAGCCACCAAAGAGTGTTGATCTGGGGGCGATACCAAACCGTATCAACCAAGCCATGAAAAGCTAAACTGGCGGTGGCGGCGATCGCCGCGATTAAGTAAATGCCACGCTTATTTCTACTCTGGCGTAGACGAGCTAGCTGGCGAATGCCATGATTTAAGGTAACTGTAATCAGCCAAATAAAACAGCCAAAGCCCAGGTATCCCATCTCCACAAGATGTTCTAGATAGATAGAATAGGCGCTGAGGGCAGGATAGCGTGAATTCATATAGTGGGGATAGATTTTATTAAAAGCATCGTTTCCAGGACCAATGCCAATCAGGGGATAATCGTCAATAATTTTATAACAGGCTTCCCAAACATTAATCCGAAAGTTATTACTGCTGTCTTCCCTACCAGCAAAAATGCTCATTAGCCTGATGCGAAGAGGTTCTAGAGTGATAAAGGCAGCGATCAACAGTCCTGCTAAAGTGCCAAATACCAGCGGTAATAGCCAAACTTGCCAAAAGCGAGGCAAATATTCTCGCCACCAAAAGAAAAAGAGTAAAAGTAATACACTCACTAACACTGCCATTGCTAGCCAGGCACCTCGACTATCAGTAAAATATAAACAGGCTGAATTTGCTCCTGCCATAATTATTGCCAAGGTTTTTTGAATCCAACCCTGCCAAATGAAAATTGCCGCTATGCTTAAAGCGATCGCTGGCAAGAGAAACCCCCCAAGCAAATTTGGATTACCTAGATAGCTGTAAACTCTGGTGTCATTGGCTAAAGCAGAATTAGGATCGTTCCAAGTTGCCAACTGCTGTACGCCAAAAAATTCCTGCCGAATGCCATAGCTACTGACAACTAGAGCTGTCAATAAAAAACTGGTAATAATCCAGTTACAAAATCTAGGTGAACGTAAAATTTGGGCAGAAAGAGCAAACAGAATCAGATATAAAGTTAGATTGACCCAGCCATTTAATGCAGCTAATTTGACTGGAGAGAAAGCTGTAGCGACCGTGGCAATACACCAGTAGAGAAAGACTAAAACATGTACGGGGGTAATTATGGGTTTTTTAAACGCCGTAGCTGTAGCTAAAATCCAATATCCAGCGATCGCAATTAACAAAACTCCAATTAAAGGAGTCTCAATATAGGGAGCCAGCAAAAACAAGACACTAATTAAACTAGCCCCAATTGCCTCAGACCATTGAAAAAGCCAACTGCCCTGTTGCCAGTGAGATAATCTACCCGTAAATCGATGAAGAATGCTGCCTCTTTGCCATTGATTTAACTCTGGCTTTGAGAGCATGATAGTTGACCAAGCCGATTTCATGGATATGATAATTAAACTTAGAATTTAACATTAATATCCTAAACTACCGCCGATGGCAATCTAAAATACTCAATAATTTATTCTTCGTCTAGCTTGGCATTAGGAAATTGAAGCAGATAACGGTAGCTAGAGCTAGGAGAACCCTGAACTACTACTTTTCCTTCATGTAGTTCAGTTAAGTGACAGCAAAATAGTAGACTCAAAATATCCCGAGGAATCTTACTAGTATTTTTATTTACTGCATTTTGTTCATCAATCACAATCATTAGGGCAGCAGAAGTCAAGATTTGATAGCTATTTGAAGTCGTTATGCTCATACTGATATGGCGATTACCATAAATTCTCTTGATTTAATTTCAATGCCTCTGTCACCGCTTGAGAATGAAGTTTCGCTCCACTAAAATCATCTCCTAGCCAAGGATGAGAAACACTCAAGGCTATATTCAATAAATGGCTACGTTTAGAAACATGAATTTTTACCTCCCCCCCAGGCTCAGACATTTCCATGACGCTGAGAATTAGATAGTAAATAGCCTGGCGAATTTTTTCTTTATCCAATGACCAGGTTCTACTCCCAGGTTCTATGGTCAGACTTAAATTCTGCTGATGCTGTTTTGCTAAGTCTTTTAGACTATTAACCACTTGTTGGCACAGCATTTCAATATCTACGGAGACAAGATTAATTTGGGAATCTCGATTGGTTAAAACTCCCAGACCAACAATTTCGTCGACTAACGTAATTAGACTTTGTCCGCTGTCATGAATGATTTCTAAATATTCTCTTTGCTTGAACGGTCAAAGGACCATAAACTTCTCGATGCAGAACACTTGCCATCCCAATTACTGAGGTAAGAGGCGTTTTTAGTTCCTGAGTCAATTGAGACAAGTAATTTAAGCTTAATCGGGCTAGTAAACTCTCTATCTGGATTAGCAGCCAATCTTTGCTCTGAAACCTTTTCCTGGGAGACATCTAAATCGGATATTGACGCTAACAAACTGCTAGCTTTGTTGCCATCCTGGTTGATTTTTCTGACTAAGTTGCTGTGGCTGAGTTTTGATTATCTGACTCTGCTCAAATTCTCCCAAACACCAACGAGCAAGTAAAGTTAGGTAATCGATATCGCGATGGTCAAATTTCTCTCTGTCCAATCCATCACTTCTAAAGTTCCAATACAAACTCCAGAAGAGCTAATTAAAGGAACTCCTAAATAAGCTTTGATACCATAATGCTGAGTTAGAATACTATTGGCAAAAACACCTTTACTTAGAGTATTTTCTATAATTAATGGTTGCTGGCTATCAATGACATAGCTACTGAAAGATTCACTAAGGGAAATTTTTCTTTGAGCTGCTAGCTGATTCGTCAAACCACTAGTTGATAAACCTACTGCTGATTTAAACCAAATTTCTTCTGCAACGATTAGACCTAAAATGCTAATTGGCGCCCCAGAAAAAGTCGAAGCCTTTTGAGTAATTTCTTCAAAGACAGGTACTGCCTCCGAGACCAATAAACCCAACTCCCTTAAGGTAGCCAATCTTTGTTCTTTTCTGACAGAAGGAGTAAGACCATCTAAACGGCAAAAAAGTTGGTTTTTCGGTTTAGTCATATTGTTGACTGATAACCCTAAATCTACTGCTTGCACTTGTATCACTAAATTTGTAAATAAAAGTTATTGTATGTTGACTAGATAATCGCAAACTTTATATAGAGTGCAATTCTTTAAAGTTATGATTGCCCTTATTATTCAAAATGAACTCTGAGGACATAATTCTTGAGTTTTTCAAAAATGATTGATCAGAGTCGATACTTTCCAAGCTAAAAAATATAATATTGCTCATAAGCTTGATAGTCTTAAAGTTCCCGAAAAACTATCAGAACGAACATTTTAAGGGTAAATTCTCGAAATAATAGTATTTTAAGCGGGAAAAAATACTTAAGTTTGCTATATTAACAATCTAGTTTAAATATTTAAGCAATAGTCCCAGACTTTCTGCTCAATCATCGCTCTAACCTGGCTCGACCCAAGCTGGATGAGCAAAGATAGCATCAATGACTCTTACTCCCCTTAGCTGATTAGATAGAGGTAAATGACCTTGAGGAGCACTAAGATTCCAAGTAAACCCTTGAGGATAGCGAGTCCAGTTATTACCAGATTTCCAGTCAATCTTAGTCCACAGTTGAGAAAAATCCTTACCAACAGCTAACCAGATTCTACGCTGTACAGAGAAACCAAATTTGCCTTCAGAAGACATTCTCCATAGTCGATCTAGGGTTTGCAAGTCTTTGATCGGAAAATTTACTACCTCGGTAAAGTAGATCCATTTTCTTTCCATAGCTGCTGTTCCAGCTAACTCGCACATTTTTG
>CAVRWR010000035.1:0-6627 GCA_963724445.1 uncultured cyanobacterium
AATTACTTTTACCGCCAACCTCATTAGCGCGAGATTCTGAAGAAGCTAGTGAAAATCCTTTGGGTCGTCAATTAAAACTGTGGTTAACTGCCCCCGTATACGATATCGAGGGAAATTTACGCTATGCTCTAAGCGTTAAATCTGCCATTCTGGCACAGGAAATTATTGTACCTGGTTCTCTTGAAGGCTATCCCGTCGTCATCGATCAAGATGGCACGATTTTAGCTCATCCCTTTGTACAGCGAGTGGGACGCAACATTAAGCAAATGCCCGATGCTCAAAGGTTAACCGAGTTGATGGAAAATGCGATCGCCAATAAGGCAGATTTTCTCCACCTGTTTTATCTAGAAACTGACGGAGTAGAGTTGGTAACAGGCTATAGCTCAATTCCCTCACCTGTTACCAGCGACGAAGGGAAAAAATGGATTATTCTGGCAGTTAGTCCCCTTGATGCTGCTCTGGAACCCCTCAAAGACATCAGACAGGCTCTTGTCGGTATGACCCTTGGTTTAATCGCAGCTTGCTCCTTGGCTACTCTATATCTATCTCGTGAATTGGCTCGTCCTTTGGAGCAAATTAGAGACTATTCTTTAGAGGATGAGCATTTACATTCTAGTGGCGATCGCTTGCCAGAAAATTTTAAAATTCGCGAGTTTAATCAACTTTCTCTCTCCCTCAATGATATGGTAGGCAGACTAAGAGCCTGGGGAGAAGAAATTGTCTCCGCTTGGAAAGAAGCACAGGCTGCTAATCAATTGAAGAGTGAGTTTCTAGCAACAACTTCCCATGAATTGAGAACTCCTCTCAACGGTATTATCAACTGTATTCGCATTGTTCAAGATGGTTATTGCGACAATAAGGAAGAAGAGCGAGAATTTTTGCAGCAGGCAGATGATGCTGCTATTCATCTGTTAGGTATTATCAATGATGTACTAGATATTTCTAAGATAGAAGCAGGAAAGCTGTCGATCAGCGTGGAAAAGGTCGATTTGGGTAAAATACTTCATGAAGTAATTGATTTACATCTTGTTTCCATTCAGCAGAAAAAGCTCCACTTAGAAATACCAGTTTGGGGCAAGGAACTTTATGTTCTAGTAGATGCTGCCAAGTTAAAGCAGGTATTGATCAACATAGTAGGTAATGCAGTTAAGTTTACAGATTACGGTACGATAACCGTCAGAATCAGCATTCAATCTCAGGCAGCTAGCCCAGGATTAAATAACCTCGAATATACCTTAGCCTCTGCCGCTAATTATCAAGATGATGAAGTAACAGTTGATAGCCTCTATCGAAATGAAGTTTTAGAAGCAAAACAGCCTATTTCCAATAGAGATAACCAGCAAATCATACTATCAGAGCAATCTTTAAAACAACAGGTTCTAATTACCATAGAAGATACGGGTATTGGCATCGAACCAAGCCAGCAGCACAAACTATTTAATCCTTTTGTCATGGTTGACGGTTCAACTACTAGAAAATTTGGTGGTACAGGCTTGGGATTAGCAATTTCTCGCAATCTGATTGAGTTAATGCAAGGAAATATTTCCTTGTACAGTGCAGGTATTGGCAAAGGTACAACAGTCCATATGTCGATTCCCCTAGCAGAAGTCTCTCCCAATTCAGATATAAACCAGTCAACCGACATGTAGGGTGGGCAGTGTGAAAATCATAATCAAGACCAGTTACTCTCAATAATGCCCATCAGTAATCATTACTCCTTTGCTTCGGGCAGAATTAACATGGCGTCGCCAAAAGAATAAAAACGATATTTCAAGGCGATCGCTTCTTGATAAAGATCTAGCAAACGTTTTCGACCAATTAAGGCACTGACCAACATCAGCAAACTAGAACCTGGTAAATGAAAGTTAGTAATTAAGCCGTCTACCACTCGCCATTGATAGCCTGGATAAATAAATAGATCGGTCTTACCGCGAAAAGCCTGAATTGTATTTGATTTGGCTTCTTTAACTGCCCCCTCCAAAGCTCTAGTGGCGGTTGTTCCCACGGCAATAACTCTGCCTCCTCTGGCTTTTGTCTCTAGTATCTTCGCTACGGTTTCCGTGCCAACTTCAATCCATTCCTGATGCATAGCATGATTAGTAATTTCTGCTGTTTCTACAGGGCGAAAAGTACCGATGCCGACATGAAGCGTAATATAGGTTTGCTTAATCCCCTGCTGTTTGAGCTTTGAGAGCAATTCTGGGGTGAAGTGTAAACCTGCGGTGGGGGCAGCGATCGCCCCTGGCTGTTGAGCGTATACCGTCTGATAGCGATCGCTCAAGAGCTTGATTGTTACTAATATAGGGTGGTAAAGGAAGCTGTCCATAGTCCTCTAATAGTTGCCATAAAGACTTATCCTGGGGCAATTCAAATTGCAGAATTCTACCCCCTGTTTCTTCGTCTCGTTCAATTACCGTAGCCTGAAGTTTCTCTTTATCGATTGTTAAGCCATCGGCGGAGTAATCCTTGACTCGATCAAAAATAATTTTGGCACCAAGATTAAAACGTTTACCAGGCTTAACTAATGCTAACCAACAGTCGGGCGATCGCTCTTCAACCAATAGAATTTCTACCTGAGAACCTGTATTTTTATGACCATAAAGGCGTGCGGGAATTACGCGAGTATTGTTTAAAACCAACAAATCTCCTGGTTTGAGCCAGTCTACTAAATCGCCAAAAGTACCATGAACCCTATCATGCCGTGAATTTACTATCAGTAGACGAGAGCTATCCCTAGGAACAGCAGGAGTCTGAGCAATCAGGGATTGAGGCAATTTGTAAGTATAGCTAGAAAGCTGAAAATCCGAATTCATCCTAAGTTATTGATTTATTTTGCACGATCGTAATTGGGTAGTATCCCCTATACCAAATTTCCAAAATCGGGTGCTTTTCCCCAAGCGCAATCAACACGTTTATTGTCAGACTAGATATAGGTTCCTGAGAAAACATTGATTTATGGATTATCTCTATTTTCTGGCAAATGCCAGTGTGACCCTAAGAACAATTGAATATCTCCGTATTATGGAGCATACAGCAAATGCTTCTCTAACGGTAATTCACCAAATTGACGGGTGGATTGTTAAGATTCGCTTTCTTCAAGCATTAGAACCAAAATTACACGGCAATCTCTGCGCTTTTATGTCTGAATTGGGTATTGCCTATGACCCAGAGATGCGACTCAAGATGGTTTTCTGGAGTCTTGAGACTGGTCAGTCTCCTGTAGAGGTAATGCGGCGCTATCAGGTTGCGGTTGTCTCCCACGGAAAACCCGATACTAAAGATATTGAGGCTTTTCGTCAGCAGTTTACCAAAGGATTAGGCTACTGTCCTGAAACTCTGGCTTAGTTAAATTAAACAATAATTTCTCTTTAATATTGCTGTAAAAAAAGCTATCATGGTAAATCGTGAGTTTTTATTCTAGCCATGAATGCCGAAGCAATTATACGTTCAATCGAGTCAGAACATCTTAAGTCTGATTTACCCAAAATTTACGTTGGAGATACCGTAGAAGTAGGGGTCAGAATTACTGAAGGAAACAAAGAGCGGGTGCAGCCCTATAAGGGAACTGTAATCGCTAGACAAAATGGTGGGATCAGCGAAACCATCACCGTTCGGAAAATATTTCAAGGAGTGGGAGTAGAAAGAATATTTCTGCTACACTCTCCTATGATCGATAAAATTATCGTGGAGCGTCGTGGTAAGGTGCGTCGTGCCAAACTATATTATCTTCGCGATCGCGTTGGTAAAGCCACTAGGATTAAACAGCGATTTGATCGCCCGATTAAAGGTACTCCCACTAAAGGTTCGGCTAAAAAAGCAACCTCCTAGAATATGTTTGAAAACAGAGGCGCTAATACGATATAATTGGGAGGCTTTGGCTTAAAGTTAGAGTCAGCGTGCGTCTTTAGTTCAGTTGGTAGAACGTCGGTCTCCAAAACCGGATGTCGAGGGTTCAAGTCCTTCAAGGCGCGTATTCCAAGCAAATAGTGCCGTGAATCAAGGGTTGATGCTTTAAGACCTAAGACTAACATCTGGTATTTTGTGAAAATTGCACAATTTATCTAGCTATTTCTAGATATTGACTTGTCATCCCAAAAATTTCGCCCGCTGGTCTGCTGATATTAACTAATCATTTACTGGATAATTCGTTAAGAGTTAAGCTTAATTATGGTAGTTGATATCTAGAACAACTAGTAACATTTAGATTATAAAAAGCGGATACTATCGCGAGGCAACAGTTTTGGCTAAAAAAGATATAGTAAAAAAAGAAAAACCTGTAACCAATGAATCCTCTGGCGGCAACAGCGCAGCCGATTTCGTGGTTCAAACCAAAGAAGAATTGGGGAAGGTTGTCTGGCCTTCTCGCCAGCAGTTGATTAGTGAATCAGCAGCAGTAATTTTGATGGTTATTTTGGTATCTACAGTTATTTATTTAATCGATAAGTTTTTTGCCTGGGGAGCTGGAAAAGTATTTTAATTTATGACTAATATCGCAGATACACCAGAAGATGATAATCAGCAGCACTCAGAAGTCAAGGTCAATGTCAAGACCAAAGGTAGTCCTCGCTGGTATGCTGTTCAGGTGGCTTCTGGGTGTGAAAAACGCGTCAAGACAGATATTGATATGCGCATTCAGACCCTGGACATCAGCGATCGCATTATCCAGGTACAAATTCCTCAAACCCCTAGTGTCAAGATTCGCAAGGATGGCTCACGCTACACTAGCGATGAAAAAGTCTTTCCTGGCTACGTTTTGGTCAAGATGCTAATGGATGATGATGCTTGGCAGGTGGTCAAGAATACCCCAAATGTGATTAACTTTGTGGGGGCAGAACAAAAGCGCCGCTATGGTCGCGGTAGGGGTCACGTAAAACCACTACCTCTATCTCGTACCGAGGTGGAACGTATCTTCAAGCAAGCTGAAGAGCAAGAGCCTGTCATCAAAATTGACATGGAAATTGGTGATAAAATTGCGGTTCTTTCAGGTCCATTTAAGGAGTTTGAAGGGGAAGTAATCGAAGTCAGCCCAGAAAGAAGTAAACTCAAAGCCTTACTATCTATTTTTGGGCGGGATACTCCAGTAGAATTGGAGTTTAATCAAGTGGAAAAACAAAATTAAACAATGCCTAGAAAAGTTGTAGCCTTAATTAAATTGGCTTTGCCTGCGGGTAAAGCTAACCCCGCACCGCCCGTTGGTCCTGCGCTGGGTCAACATGGTGTTAACATCATGGCATTTTGTAAAGAATACAATGCCAAAACAGCAGATAAAGTAGGATTAGTCATTCCTGTAGAAATTTCTGTCTTTGAAGACCGAAGTTTTACCTTTATCCTCAAAACTCCTCCTGCATCAGTTTTGATTAAAAAAGCAGCGGGAATTGAAAAAGGAGCTAATGAGCCGAATAAGCAAAAGGTGGCGACGATTACTCGCGATCAGCTTAAGGAAATTGCTCAAACCAAACTACCCGATCTCAATGCCAATGACATCGAAGCCGCCATGAAAATTGTGGCAGGTACAGCGAAAAATATGGGCGTGGCGATCGCCGAATAAGCATATTTTTTCAGCACGAATAATTTGGTACTCAACATTACTTAATCATTAATTAACGGGGAGAAGCACAATGCTTCGCTATCTACCCAAGGAGAACATCATGGCAAAAAAAATGTCTCGCCGAATGAGCGAACTAGTCAAGAAAGTAGAAGAAGACAAGGTTTATCAGCCTCTTGAAGCCTTAAATTTACTGAAAGAAACTGCTACAGCAAAGTTTGACGAAACTGCTGAAGCTCATATCAAGCTTGGTATCGATCCCAAATATACCGATCAGCAATTAAGAACTACGGTGAGCCTACCCAAAGGTACAGGGCAAACTGTCAGGGTTGCCGTGATTGCTCGCGGGGAACAAGTAAAAGAAGCAGAGGAAGCTGGAGCGGAAATTTACGGTTCAGAAGAGTTAATCGAAGACATCGCCAAAGGCATGATGGATTTCGATATTCTAATTGCGACTCCCGATATGATGCCTAAAGTGGCTAAATTAGGTCGTGTTTTAGGACCCAAAGGTTTAATGCCTTCTCCTAAAGGTGGAACCGTTACCGCCGATCTTAAGCCAGCAGTAGAAGCTTTCAAAGCTGGTAAATTGGAATTTAGAGCTGACAAAGCGGGCATCGTTCATGTTATGTTTGGTAAGGCATCTTTTACTGCGGAAGATTTGCTAGTAAATCTCAAAGCATTACAGGAAACCATCGAACGTAATCGTCCCTCTGGTGCGAAAGGTCGTTATTGGCGTACTGTGTTTGTTTCCGCTTCTATGGGTCCATCAATTCAGATTGATATTAGTGCTTTACAAGATTTAAGTTTAACGGCTATAGCCTAAACGATAATTACTCACAAAACACTACGAATAATCGAATATTAAACGACAGTACCAAAGACAGTAGGCGCGTTAATTCGCTTAATTTCCTGCCGAGGTTCATGTCTATTAGTTTTTAAAGCTCGCCAATCCTGGTTGATTGGTCAATGGGCATGAACTTAGGCAACCTCTGGCATGAAGCTGGAGGTTTTGTCGTGTTAGACCCACTCAAAAGATCCAAACTTAACAGGAGGTGATAGAAAATGGGGAGAACCCTCGCCAA
>CAVRWR010000036.1:0-81448 GCA_963724445.1 uncultured cyanobacterium
TTTCAAAATAAAGTGGTTTGTCAATAATCTCCATGTTTAGTAAAACAATAGAGATTGATACCAACTCTCTTTTAAGATACGAAGGGAGTCTTCATTCTCTCTTAATTTTTCGAGAATATCAAATGTCAGATCTTCAAGATATGGACTACTGTTCGCTAAAAACAAATCAGAAATTGCCGTTCTTAATTGTTTTTGATGGCTTTTTTTTGTGTAGCCAAGATTTGAGTAACCTTTAGTAATTTGCTCGCAGCCTAGCTGTACAGATTTTTTCCCAAATACTTTTGATGCAAGGGTATATGGAGGAAAACTACACCCATTAGCGCGATGTAAATTAAACTTAAATAACAAATAGGCAATGGCTACTACATTACTTTGAACACCAGCGTGTGTATTGTACTTTTTTTGAAAAACATCATAAGGATGTTCCAACTATTTCAATCCAATCTTCTTCTTTCCAATCCCAAAAAACTGTCTGCTTATTATTCATTTCTTTTAAAATGACTCTGATTGTAGAAGGACGGCTTGTTTTGCTAGGATTGATTACATCTAATGCGTCATTAAGTGGCAGCAACAACCTTTCCATTATTTTGCGACTATTAGAACGCCAGCTTGATGTTTTGGCAACTAATAATTTTATTTCTTCCTTTTCTGTTTTAGTTAAGTAAGGACTTTGATTATACTTGCCAATATCTATTGGAAACTGCCATTTTTCTTGTGATTCAAATGCTTTTTTTGCTGCTTTCATTTCAATATTTCTGCCATCATTGTTATACGCCAAGCATGAATTTGATCCATGCCTTTTTCTAATTTCTCTGCTAAATCTCTACCACTGAGATGAATGTATATTTTGGTGGTTTCTAAACTTCTATGACCAGCAAACTGAGCTATTTCATGTAAGTCCCATCCTGCCTTCGCCAAATCAGTACAACAAAGATGTCTCGGAGTGTGAGTTGTAAACTGTTTAACTCCAGAATTCTTAGCTATTCTTTCCACTACTTTTGACCACGTTGAAGAACTTATAGGACTACCTTTGTTTCTTTTAGATTCAGATAAATATATCCCTGTTTTTTCTCTGCTCAAGGTTTTACGATGCTTTAAATAATTAGCATATAAAACTCCACTAGATTCTGAATAAGGAACGACTCTAGCTTACCTATTTTTGGTTATCTCGGCTCGGATAGTTATTAATCTAAAGGCAGGGTCGATATCTCCAATTTCTATCGAGCATAATTCTTCTCGTCTGAGGGCTGCATCATAAGCCATTGCTAACATGACTCGATTTCTTAATGGCTCAGATTTAGTAGCTTCTAAAATTTCCTGCCACTGTTCGCTATTAGGAATCCAAGGTAGCTTTCTATAACGTGGAATTAGTGCTTTATCTCGATGTCCGCCAAATCCTTTTCCTGGGGTATATTTTCCTCTTCCTACTGGATTATCTTGTCTAATACTTTCTTCTATTAGATGGTCATAGAATAGCCTAATAGCGGTAATTCTAAGCTGCATAGTGGCATTGGCTAGACCTTTTCCAGAATCCAAGCTAATAACGTTTTTCCCACGAGGATTGGGTCGGTTACTTAGATATCTAACGTAAGTAGCAATATCTACTTTTTTTGCTGTTTCTGGAATGACCTGATAAATCTTACAGAACAGTAAATAATCCTCTAAGCTTTTGCCATAGGCTTGTATGGTATTTTCGGCTAAACTTAAGTCAGCCTGAATTTGCAGCCATTTTCGAGGTTGTTCTTGTTCTGCTAATAGTGGAAAAAATTCCCATCGCGGTTCTTCCATCTGTACATTGTTGACACTTAATTACTATATGAACAGTGTACAATAAGATTAAACAACGTAAGAGCTACTTACAATATATTGTTGTTGTTGTTTACACTTCTTTTTATTATGAATAACTTAGAGGGCTATGGAAGAAGAACCACTAATGAGTTCATTCATTTCTTACATATTGCTCTTGGCAGTTTGAGAGAATTAGATACTCAATTGATAATTGCCAAGAGAGTTAAACTAACTGAAGACAAATTTCTCGACCCTGTTATTAAGAATACAGACCGAATGCAGGGAATTCTAGTTTCTACCTTACAAAAGCTCAAAAAATAGGATACTCATGCTTGTCCTTCTGCCCCCTGCCTCCTTGCTCCTGCCCCCTAAAATCGGAGATTTTATTTATGGCATTTGTCGGATATGCGCGGGTCAGTTCTGTCGGTCAGAGTCTCGATGTTCAACTTGATAAATTGAAACACTGCGACAAAATCTACAAAGAGAAGAAAAGTGGCACAAGTAATAGTAATAAGCGTCCTAAATTAGAAGCTTGTTTAGAGTATGTCAGGGAAGAGGATACTTTAGTGGTTACACGCTTGGACAGGTTAGCTCGTTCTACTTTGCATCTCTGCCAAATTGCTGAAACCCTCAAACAAAAACAGGTTTCTCTTCAGGTACTCGACCAAAATATCAACACTAGCGATGCTACGGGAAGGCTTCTGTTCAATATGTTAGGAGCGATCGCCCAGTTTGAAACAGAAATTCGTGCCGAACGTCAGATGGACGGTATTAACAAGGCTAAAGAGAGGGGAGTTCCTTTTGGCAGAAAGAAAAAGATGACCAATAAACAAGTTGAGGAGCTAATCGAAAGAAGAAAGTCGGGAACTCTAATTAAAACTCTGATGGCTGATTACAATTTATCCAAAGCTAGCGTTTATAGATATTTGAACAAGTGATTCAAAGTTACTATTGAGTGTCATTTAATTCCAAAGATTTAGTCTCGTTTATTGCTAAAGTTTACAATCGAGTTGGATGGATGGAAGAAAAGCCAAGCGGCAGAAATATTTCAAATCAGTCGCAACACAATTAATTTATGGCAAAGAGCGAAAGCAAGAAACAGGAGATTATCGCCGATTATCGAACCGTCCTCACCGCATCAAAGCCAAGATTACTAATTGGCAGACATTTGAAGAATTTGCAGACAAACATGGTGACAAGACTCAAGCTCAAATGGCTCAGCTATGGGAAGAACCTATTAGCACACGAACTATTTCCAGAGGATTAAAGAAAATCGATTTTACGCGAAAAAAAAGGATTATGGATATGAAGAAAGAGATGAAGACAGAAGAAACAAATTCAAAACTGAAGTAGCAAATATCGAGGCATCACAAAGGGTATACGTCGATGAATCAGGAATGGATAGTCGCAGTGATTACGGATATGGGTGGAGCAAACGAGGTCAAAAATTTGAAGCACTCAAGTCAGGAAGAAGAAATTGTCGAGTGAATATGATCGCAGCTTATTGCCAAAAACAAATATTTGCACCTTTTACAATCGAAGGTAGTTGTAATCGGACGGTCTTTGAAACATGGCTAGAAAAATGCTTAATTCCTGCCTTGAAACCAGGACAAGTAGTAATTATGGATAATGCCACTTTTCACAAAGGAGGTCGCATTCAGGAATTGATTGAGTCGGCAGACTGTCGTTTACTTTATTTGCCACCTTATTCCCCAGATTTGAATCGTATTGAAAAATGCTGGGCATGGCTCAAGAGTCGTATTCGCCATCTCTTATCAGCCTCCATGAATTTGAGGGTGGCAATGGAATTAGTTCTCAAAGATGCTACGTCCTAACTCTCTTGTCTTTTACTATATGTCGAGAATCTCCGATTCTCCCAGACCAAAGGTTTGGAAGCGCTCCAGCGCACAATGTCTAAGTCTGGTATTCTCTAACAATAGTCAATAAATCTCAAATTACTTACTATATTAAAGAGAAGCTTATTGCTTAAGCTGAACCTACTTCAATTAATGTAGAGTCGTGAATCACTATCAAGTTCTTCAAGTTAATTCCCAAGCCACTCAACAAGAGATTAAGCAATCATATCGACGTTTGGCAAAGCAGTTTCATCCCGATAAACAACTAGAAACTCAAAACTGCGATCGCATTATTGCTCTTAATGCTGCTTATGAAGTATTGAGCAATATTAAAAGTAGACGTTCCTATGATCGTCAACAGCAGCTTCAAACCAACGATTTTTGGGTTAGCCGACAGGAAAGAAATGCCGCAGCTCAAAGACAATATCAACAGCAGCGTACCTCTGCACAACCAGAAATCAGCTATCAACAGTGGTTACAGGAAATCTATTTTCCGATTCATCGTCTGGCAAATAAGATTCTTGAACCTCTGGAAACAGAAATTGATAATTTATCAGCCGATCCCTTCGACGACGATTTAATGTCAGATTTTGAAGCTTATTTGGATACTTGTGATGAGTATTGGCAACAGGCACAGCAAAAGCTATCATCTCAGCCTAACCCAGCTCAACTGGCAGGAGTCGCCAGTAATCTTTATTACTGCCTCAATCATATTGGCGACGGTATCAAAGAATTAAAGTGGTTTACCATGAATTACAATGACCAGTATCTTCACACTGGGCAGGAGATATTTAGAATTGCCCATAAAATGCATAGTCAAGCTCAGGAAAGAGCAGTATCTTTTTTATGAGCCGAGACAATTTTTAATTCAAATCAATTAAAGAATTTCTAATAAATTCAAAATCTGGGTTTGCCAATTGGTCGAGAATATCTTTGTAGCAATCATATAGAATCGCGCCAAAATCACTCTGATTATAATCATCTAACAAAAGTAAGATTTTGACTTTACACGAATAGGATTGCTCTACTCGAATTTAGATTTTTAATACTTTGCGATTAAAGCGGCAATGGTTTCAGATATTGTCTGTAATATTAGAGATAAGAACTTGTGAAAATATTCTCTAATGAAGCTTTCTCAGATTAGGTCGTTCGTAGCAGTGGCAAGGTGTGGTAGGTTCTCTCAGGCAGCGATTGAGCTAGATCTTACTCAGCCTACCGTTAGTCATGCGATCGCCACATTGGAAGAAGATCTGGGAATGCAGCTATTGTTTCGCGGTAAAAAAGGAGTAAATCTAACCCCTGTCGGGGAAAGCGTCTTGGTTCATTGCGATCGCATTTTGCAGTCGATTGAAGATATAAAACAAGAAGCTAATCGCTATAAAAGTTTGTCAGGGGGCAAAATTAGAATTTCGGCTTTTCGGGGTGCGGCAGCACAATTGTTACCAAAGATTCGAGCTGATTTTAAGCTAGAGCATCCCCAGATTGAGATCCAAATTGTGGAAGAAAAAGACTGTCCGCAAGTTGAGCAGATGGTTTATCAGGGCAAAGCGGATTTGGGATTTACAATTTTGCCCACTTCTAAAGATCTAGACACAATTGAAGTGTTGCGGGATGACTATATTGTTTTGCTACCGCCCAATATAGATTTAGCTAGAGGAACAAATCCTAACCAAATTAGCTGGACGCAGTTACTGGATATCCCGATTATTTCTTATCCCAATCAAAACAGTTGTTTCAAGCAGATTAAACAATATTTTGAGGCAGAAGGTTATCAATTTAAACCTGCCGAACAAGTGCGTGAAAGCGATACTATTGTGAATTTGGTAGCTACAGGTTCGGGTGCTGCTATACTACCGCAGCTATCTGTGTTTCATATTCCTGAAGGTATTACCGTCTGTCAATTGCCCAAGGCTTTACAGCGAGTTGTGGCGATCGCAACTCCCCAAGATGCAGATTTATCTCATGCTGTTTGGGCATTTATTGATTTTCTTAAACAGCTTCGCTGATTTCTGAGGATTTACTAATTATTCGGCAACTAAATGCTTGTCCACCAGTTTTGCTACCTGCTGTGGTTTTACCTGGTTATAACGAGCCTTGTCTGGCATCATTACTAGGGCTGGAGCTTTTTTGCACTGATTGAGACAGCCAGTTTTTTTGATGGGAATTTCGTCTGATAAGCCGCGATCGCTTAATATAGATTCTAATTGAGCATGAACTTTGTTACCTCCTTTTTTCCAGCAGTTTGATTTTTGACAGATTAGTACCTTGGCTTTAGATTTAATCTTGCTATCAAACACGGGCAAGAGGGAAACCGTCTTGGTTTTTACTGGAGTAGCAGATAGATCTTGCGGAATTACCACCACAGTTTGAGCTTTATATTTAATCTTCCCCGTCTCAGAATACTCTTTTGATGTGCCGTTGACTTCTAATTGACAACCTTTAGATAAGCTAGCTATTTGTTCTCGCAGCTTCTTGGGGACTTTAATCCAGTACTTACCTTGCTCTGTATTCAGCTTAATGTATTCGATCTTTTTTTTCTTATAGGAGATCTTAGTTAATTTGCCACTTAACTCAAAAGGGGTAACTACATTACTGGCTTTGGTCATTACAATTATCAAAAATTATATCTACTTCAATAATCCTACTATTTATATTCACACTATCCGTAAACGTTCAATATCCTTGATTGGTGGCGCACCAAACATACGAGAATACTCGCGACTAAACTGCGAAGGGCTTTCATAACCAACTTGATAAGCGGTAGTGGCTGCATCAGCATTCTCAGCCAGCATCAGGTGGCGGGCGTTTAATAGTCTTATTTGTTTTTGATATTGTAGCGGACTCATTGAGGTGACTGCTTTAAAATGGCGATGGAGTGAGGAAGAGGACAAATTAACCTGTTCGGCTAAATCCTCAATCCGCATCGGTTTAGCAAAATTAGTTTTGATTATTTTAATCGCCCTAGCAATATTCTGCATATTGCTGCCAGATGTGGCAATTTGACGAACCGCTTCGCTTTGTTCGCTGACTAAAAGGCGATAATAAATTTCACGTATAATTAACGGTGCTAGAAAAGGAATGTCTTGAGGGGAATCCAAAAGCTTTACCAGCTTGAGCGCACAGTCAATTAAAGGCAGCGTGGCATCAGTAACAAACCAGCCTTTTACAGATTCTTTTTTAACTGCACCAGCCGTAGTTTGAGCAATAATATCGCAAAGCTGAACGGGGTCTAAATCCAGCTTGAGTCCTAAATACGGACGATCTGGTGTTGCTTCTGTAACAAATCCACTACTGCCAGATGTGGCAATTTGACGAACCGCTTCGCTTTGTTCGCTGACTAAAAGGCGATAATAAATTTCACGTATAATTAACGGTGCTAGAAAAGGAATGTCTTGAGGGGAATCCAAAAGCTTTACCAGCTTGAGCGCACAGTCAATTAAAGGCAGCGTGGCATCAGTAACAAACCAGCCTTTTACAGATTCTTTTTTAACTGCACCAGCCGTAGTCTGAGCAATAATATCGCAAAGCTGAACGGGGTCTAAATCCAGCTTGAGTCCTAAATACGGACGATCTGGTGTTGCTTCTGTAACAAATCCACTAAGGGGCAAATCGACTGAGATAACTAAATACTGGGCAACTCCATAATGATAGGTTTCCTCCCCTAGCAATGCTGCTTTTTTTCCTTGAACCACGATGGCGAGAATTGGCTCACTAACATCATGCATAGAGGTAAAAGTATCAGACTGTCGCGTAAATTCTAAAGATGCGATCGCCGTTCCATGGATGCCATTGCCTTTACTGTCGGTACGTCTTGAGATTAATTCCGCTATCTGTTGGCATTTTTCGATAGTCGTCTCATGTCCCAGTGCTTCAATGGTCATGTTTAATTCTTGACGGATTTGACTATGTTAACCAGCTTATTACAGAAAATGGCGTTGGTGATTTAACTAATTTTACGAACCAAGTATCAATCTGTGTACGATAAAAGCAAAACATGAAAGTTACTGAGTTAACAGAAAATGGTTTGTAAAAAGATCGCCAAGTTTAATTACTATTTAAAATAATCAACCGTTGTTAAATCATCTACTATGATGCGAATAGGTAGTAACCAGATCAGTTGCTTATTTCAATTACCACCAACTAGAAAAAAGAGGAAGTATGCCTGCAAACAAGAAAATAATCAACCCTCAAGAACTATATGATGGTTCGGCGTTCGGTATGTCCCACGCTGTCTGTGATACTGCCTCAAACCTGGTATTTATCTCTGGTCAAATAGATTGGGATCTCGAATATCAGGTATCGGAAACATCGGTAGCAGGTCAAACTAAAAAGGCGATTGCTAACTTAAACATAGCTTTAGCAGCAGCCAACTCATCAGTAGAAAATTTGCTCCAGGTGAGAATTTATATACGGGGTGAAATTGGGGACTACATTAATGAAATTGCCCCTATTCTCACAGACTTTCTCGGAGAATCTCGTCCTGCTATGACTGGCATTGGCGTTGCTTCTCTGGTTTCTCCAGAAATTTTAGTAGAGATAGAGGCGATCGCCAGAGTTAACCAAGATTAAACAATTTTTTTGGTGCGATCGCTTCTTGATTCAGTCGCTTAAACAGAACTTTTCAGCAAGTGCCGACTTTGAGAGAATTAGGCAATTATCTGGGAGGTTTGTGTATTTAAAATCATTGCTTCTACTCCTACGATGAATACATAGAAAAAAATAATCAAAGGATTAGACATGGTACAAGACAAGACAAAAATCGCTTTAGTAACGGGAGCAAGCAGAGGTCTAGGCAAGAATACCGCTTTATCTCTGGCGAAAAAAGGAATTGATGTCATCGTCACCTATCACAGCAGCGAAGCAGAAGCGGGTAGCGTCGTGTCTGCAATTAAAGGAATGGGTCGCAAAGCTATTGCCCTACAGCTAGACACGTCTGATACCAAAGGTTTTAATGACTTTGCAGCACAGGTCAAGCGATCGCTTCAGGAGAAATGGCAGACAGAACAGTTTTATTTCCTGATCAATAATGCGGGAATTGGCATCAATAAACCCTTTGCCGAAACAACTGAAGAGGACTTCGATCGCTTGATGAATATTCAGCTAAAGGGAGTTTTTTTCCTAACGCAAAAACTTCTGACTGTAATCAAAGATGGCGGACGCATCATTAATATTTCATCAGGGCTAGCTCGATTTACACTACCAGGATATTCTGCATACGCAACTATGAAGGGGGGAATAGAAGTGTTAACTCGATATCTGGCAAAGGAACTGGGAGATAGACAGATCGCCGTTAATACGATCGCTCCTGGTGCAATCGAAACAGATTTTGGTGGCGGTGCGGTACGTGACAATCAACAGATTAATGACTTTATTGCTTCTCAAACTGCTTTGGGTCGAGTAGGCGTGCCAGATGATATTGGCGGTGCGATCGCATCTCTATTATCTGAAGACAACCGCTGGGTAAATGCCCAGAGAATTGAAGTCTCTGGCGGTCAGTCTATTTAACGTCAGTTCGGGTTAGTAACATGTATCTGTTGAGACAGCTCCCTATACGTCACCAGGGGAGCATGAGATTGTGGTCAGGAATATGGCGATCGCGCAGCCCTTCCAAGGAAAGATCGCAAACTAAACAAAATTATCAGAGGAAAATTGATGAGCTTATCAAACAAGGTTGTAATTGTTACAGGTGCTAGTAGCGGTATTGGCGAGGCGATCGCGCTTGAATTAGCCGATGCTGGTTGTAAGGTAATGATGGCAGCACGCCGAGAAGAAAGACTTAAATCTTTGGCACAAGAGTTGGGAGATAATGTGACACATCATATTACCGATGTTACCGATGCCAAACAGATGCAAAAGATGGCACAAGCGACTATCGATCGCTTCGGCAAAATCGATGTTTTGGTGAATAACGCGGGAATAATGCCAGTTAGTCCGCTAATCGATCTCAAGTTAGATGATTGGAATAAAATGATTGACGTTAACATTCGTGGTGTTCTACATGGAATTGCTGCGGTATTGCCACACATGAACGATTGCGGTAGCGGACATGTAATTAATATTGGTTCAGTCGGTTCGCTTCATGCTTTATCTAACTTGGCTGTTTATTGTGGTACGAAGTTTGCCGTAAGAGCTATTAGTGAAAGTTTGCGTAAAGAGATGCTAGGCAAAGTAAAAGTGACTATTATTTATCCTGGAGCAGTAGAAAGTGAATTGATTGAATCTAGCAATAGTGAACAAACATCAAACCAAATCAACAGCAGTTTTGACTTTGATTTTCTTCCACCATCGGCAATTAGTAATGCAGTCCGTTATGCAATTGCTCAACCAGATGAGGTGGCAGTTAACGAGATTGTAGTACGTCCATCTAGTCAAGAAGTATAACCACATGTCCACAATATTGTCTTCAGCCGAGTCTACTTTAATTTAAGGCGTTGCTGATGAGTAGGTATACCACAAGGGTACAACATGAAACTCAAAGTCATACTATTCTTAGCCCTTCAGGTTAGATAATACCAATTAATTAAAGATAGGTCGATCCAAATCGGCAAATAGGGGTGTACTTAGATAGCGTTCACCAAAGCTAGGCTGGATCATCACAATTAGCTTATCTTTATTTTCGGGTTCTTGCCCCACCTTAATTGCTGCTGCTAAAGCTGCTCCTGTAGAAATACCTGATAATAAGCCTTCTTCCCGTGCCAAACGACGACCAAAATTGATCGCCTCATCATCGGTAACGGTAATCACCCGATCAATTAAATCTACCTTTAGCACTTCTGGAACAAAGCCTGCGCCAATGCCTTGAATTTTGTGAGAACCTGGTTTTCCTCCCGACAAGATCGGGCTACCAAATGGTTCAACAGCGATCGCTTTTAATTCTGGTTTATATCTTTTGAGAACTTCGGCGATACCTGTAATGGTTCCTCCCGTGCCGACTCCCGCCACAATGATATCTACTGTTCCTTCTGTATCCGCCCAAATTTCTTCGGCGGTGGTGCTTTTATGAATTTCTGGGTTGGCAGGATTATTAAACTGTTGCAGCATATAGGCATCAGGAACATTTTCGCTAATTTCCTGTGCCTTTCTAATACATCCTCCCATTCCTTCACTACCAGGAGTTAGTTCCAACTGAGCGCCATAAGCTTTTAACATTGCTCGCCGTTCATGGCTCATAGTTTCGGGCATAGTCAGAATTAGCTTGTATCCTTTTGCTGCCGCCACCATTGCCAAAGCAATACCTGTATTGCCTGAAGTGGGTTCAACTAAGATAGTCTTACCTGGCGTAATTGTCCCAGCAGCTTCGGCTGCATTAATCATGTTGACTCCAATGCGGTCTTTTACAGAGGCTGCGGGGTTCATGCCTTCTAACTTGATTACGATATTTGCTATGCATCCTTCTGCTTGGGGAATGCGATTAAGCTGGACTAAGGGAGTTTTTCCCACTAGTTCGGTAACATTCTGGGCAATTTTCATCGGAAGTTACGAGTCAAGGTTTACATTGTTTACATTATTTATTTTGCTCGTTTATAGCTGGTTCTATTCAGCAATTTCTTATTAATTTATATTTATAATTCTTGGCTGTATTGTTTGAAGAGGGTTGGCAAACACAAGTCCAAAAACTATCCGCCCCCATAAATCGGTAACGGCGAACAGCAATGCTGCACTGGCTACCTAATTACAGGGGCGGTCTAGAGGGTCTCTTAGTCGAAACCTAACTGCTGGAAGGAACTCCAACAATGTCTACCTAGTTACTTCCGAAGAAGCATTAAGATGTGACTGTTTTAGAGAACAGCCCCAGCACACAGCTGGCTTTCATCAACTAGGAGACCCATGTTACTACTGTGATCTGTCATGGGGCATCACCTCCTGTATTGCTAAATGGTTAATGTGATAACTATGTATCTATGGTTAATATAGCGAAGTTTTATAGTTTCGGCAATAAGTGATAAATCTTTGTGCCAGGGATGGTGTATTTCCCCAGTGTATATGGAGATAGGAAGCATGTAGCTGTTTGATATTCCAACCTTCAGTTAGTTGGGGACTTGATTGATGAAACCCTCTTAGCTGCCATTGAGGATGTGGAGAATTTAAGACGAGTTGAGAACGATGAAACTCATGTCCAATAACGGTCTGTTTCTCTGAGACTAGCGGACTATCCTGAAGAGCGATCGCTTGCCGATAGCCTAAAGTTAATTTTGCCTGCATGGTTACTGTACTAGGAATAACTCCTACCATTGACCAAGTTTGCTGATTTAAGTCAATTAGCTGTTCACAGAGATACATCAAGCCACCGCATTCGGCATAGGTCGGCATGCCATGATTAATTATCTGCTTTAGCTGTTGTAAGACACCTTTATTTTCGGCTAACTGGGCGGCAAATACTTCGGGAAAGCCCCCACCAAAATATAAACCTTGAATGTTTTGAGGAATATTATGAGCTTCAATTGGACTCCAAAAAACTAATTCTGCCCCTAATTGTTGGAGAAGATTTAAATTATCTTGATAGTAAAAATTAAACCCGCAATCCCTTGCCACCGCAATTCTTACTTCTGCCTGACCAAGATTATTTTTGAGCGGTTGGTCATCAATAGCTGACTTTTGAGCCGTATGAGCAATAAGAGGCAAAAGCCGTGACCAATTGAAAGATTTTTCAGCCAATTTGGCTAACTGCTTGAAGATTGAATTTAGCTCAGACAGTTCGTTAGAGGGAACAAGACCTAAATGGCGATCGGGAATTATTACTGCCTCGTTGCGCCGCAGAACTCCTAGTATGGGAAGGTTGATGCTAGCTAAGGCAGTTTCCAGCAATTCTAAATGGCGATCGCTAGCCACCTGATTCAGAATCACGCCAACAATATTTATACGGCAGTCCAAGTTTGCATAACCATAGGCGATCGCGGCGATAGATGTTGATAAGCGTGAACAGTCTAAAACCAGTAAGACATCTAGGTTTAAAATCCTGGCAATATGTGCCGTACTGCCATAATCGTTTAGGGATTTTGCTGCGTCGGGGTGGTAGATACCATCAAACAATCCCATTACCCCTTCTACTACAACCCAGTCGGCATTTTGTGTATGACGCTTAAAGCACTTTTTTATATAGTCAGGAGAGGTCAAGACAGGATCTAAATTACGACAAGGCAAACCCGTCACCGCCTGATGAAACATTGGATCGATATAATCTGGTCCTACTTTAAACGACTGCACTCGCTCACTTTTAGCTGCCAGATACGCCAATATTGCTAGCGTTACAGTAGTTTTTCCCACTCCAGAGCGATCGCCCGCAACAATTAAAGCCATGTAATCTATGTAATCTATCTCGAGTGGTAAATATTAGTCAGGCAGACCTGAATTTTAATCAAAGTTTTGGGAACTATAAAAAAAGCATCGTAAAACGTTCTACTAAGAGATATTCAATTGCTTTTTATCACTTTTTGCTTATTTCCTTAAAAAACTTTCAGCAAAATCATGAACAATAATTGGCGGAATCCTCTACAGGTTCTTAAAACGAAATCTCAAGCAGCTTGGTCTGGCTGTATCGAAGTTGACGAACCAAAAGATCCTTCTGTCAGTTGGCATGTTTACTTACTAGAAGGAAAGATTATTTACATCACTAGTACGATTGGACAACAAATCCGATTGGACTATCTGTGGCAAAAGTTTAAATTGGGTTCAAAATGTCCTCAACTAAGAAAGAAAGACGATTCTGAATACACACAGCTATATCAGAGTCTATCAGATAAGCAATTATCTGAGGTAGACATCAAAAAGCTCTTGTTTCGATTTACGAGAGAAGGATTAGTTAATGTTTTGAGTATAAAACAGTGTGCCATAAACTGTATTCCCACCAAGAGGATTAAACAGCCGATTATCGGCTTTACCTTAGAGCAGTTAGGGGCAAAACTAGATGAGTCTATCAAATGTGCCAAACATACTAGAAGTTTTGTCGGTTCTCCCTTTAAGCGTTTATATTTAGATCGGGAAAATGCGCTAAAATTCTATCAAATCTGGAAACCTCAGTACAACGATCCAGAACTGGAAGCGATCGCTAAAAACCATAAGCTCTCATCCTTTGTCAGCTTATTTGTGGCAAAAAGCTGCTTATATCAGCTAGCAACCAAGGTCGATGTTGACGTTTATTTTTTAGCCAAACATCTCCAGCAATCGGTAGCCGAAAAACTCATCGATCTGTATCCCTTTAAAGAACTCTCTCCAGAAGAACTAAGGCAAAAAAGCCAGTCTAAAAAAGATAATCCTGCTCGGGAAAACAACTCTAATCCTTTGGCAGCAAATAAGCCCAAAGATCCCAACGCCACCTTGATTGTCTGTATCGATGATAGTAAAACAGTTCAAAAGCAGGTAAGAATGACTTTAGAAGTCGGTGGTTATCGAGTTCTGGGAATTCTTGACCCAACGATGGCGTTAAAAAAACTGTCTAAACATCAACCCGCGGTTATTTTCCTGGATATAAATATGCCCAATCTTAATGGTTATGACCTCTGTAGTCTATTGAGAAAATCTCAAAGATTTAAAGATATTCCCATTGTCATGCTGACAGGAAGAGATGGCATGATCGATCGCGTCCGTGCCAAGCTAGTTGGAGCTACAGACTATTTAACCAAACCCTGCGATCCCAATAAATTGATTACTCTAACCAAAGCATTGGAAAACTCTAAGGTAACAGCTTAATCTTACCCCTGATATTACTTTTATCAGTAATCATGTTGTGGTAGTTTAGATTAATTTTTGGGAATTATATTATTAGCGAAATTATATTTAAAAGATAATTCAGCAGACTTTTGATAATTATGAAAACTATTCTTATTGTTGAAGATACCCATGCAGAAAGGCAGATGAGTTCTGCTTTATTAACTCATGCTGGGTTTGATGTGGCTGTAGCTGAAAGTGCTGAATTGGCATGGATCTGGCTTAATAATAATCCTCTGCCCAACTTAATCTTATTGGATATTGTCATGCCTGGAGAAAGTGGACTTGATTTGTGTCGTAAGATTCGAGAACATCCTGAATGGAAAAGTATTCCCATTCTTTTCTGTAGTTCTAAGGCGGAAGAATTTGATCGCTTTTGGGCAATTCGTCAGGGAGGAAATGAATATATTACTAAACCTTATGTTCCTCAAAATTTAGTTGATAAAGTTACCGAATTTGTTAATTAGGTAAGAATAAAACTGTATTTAGCTAAGTAATAATTTATCTTTTTTTTTAGCTGAATTTTAGTCTGGTTGACAATTATGAATCAAGAGTACTTTACTCTAGAATTAGCCTCAGAGATAAATTTAGGGTTGCCTTTAGCAGATATGGGTTCGGTAATTCAACTTGAAGCAATGAATATTTGCACTGTACCAGGTGTAGCCAAATTTTGGTATGGAGTAATTAGTTTTAAAGGATCGCTGCTATGGATATTAGATAGCGATCGCTTCTTTAACTTAAACATTCAGAAAACCAACTCGCAAAAGTTAACCGCCGTAATTCTCCAAAGCCAGCAGACAGGTAGACAAAATAAAGTTGCATTGGTCACTCAAAGATTAAAGGGCATCATTTCAGTGGAGTCATCTCGTCTTCAGTCTCTGCCAGATAATCTGGCTCCTCAATTAGAAAAATGCTGTTCGGCTATGGCTCAAAACGAAGGGCAGCAAACCTATATTATCGACTCAGTAGCCTTGCTGCAAGAGCTACATCAGCAATCAAGTTTAGCATTGGTTTAGATTACCTATATTTATTGCATATATTTAGTTATTAGGAATCAAGTATTATGTCCGTCGGTGATGATATTGTCAGTAAAATCGTTGAGGCAAATGCCTTAGAAAACGCGGGACAAGCCGCCCAGGCGATCGCTCTGTATCAAGAAATTTTAGAGTTAGACCGTGGTAACAACTACGGGGATGTAGCTCAACAGGCGTTAGATAATCTCCAGCAGTTACCCTCTTTAACTGTCGAACAAACTCAGGATAGCCCCCCTAATTCCCAGAGATTACCGTGGGAACGTCTCAATTTAAAGGTCAAGCTACCTTTAATAGTTATTGCTCTGACTATATTTCCCTGCATAATTGTTGGCTCAACAGCATATTCGCTGGTCAATCAGTCGATTACTCAAGAAATTTCAGCGACCGAAAAATTAGATACACAAAGAAATCTTGCTTGGACTTTAACTTTATCAACGACTGGAATAAGTATAATAACAGCAGCAATTGCTTACCTATCGGCACGTAAGCTGGTTCAACCCATTGTGGAAGCTAGTAATGCGGTTGAAAAGCTGGGTCAAGGTGAGTTTAGGTACTCGTTTGCCTATTACAGGACAAGATGAACTAGCTGATTTAGGTCACAATATCAACAAAATGGCAGGACAAATTGAAGACCTGCTATTTACCCAGGAAGCAGAGACAAAACGGCAGCGTCGAGAAAAAGAATTGCTCCAACAAGGTGTCATGAGTTTGTTGCTGGATGTAGAGGGCGCGCAAAAGGGAGATTTGACTGTCAAGGCTCAAATGACTGATGGTGCAGTCGGCTCTATTGCCGACGCGTTTAATGCAACTATGAGCAAATTACGAGGACTTTTGCAGGAGGTACAAACAGTCTCCAGTGAAGTTGGTCAATTATCTTTGGCAGGAGAAAACTCTGTACGGCAGCTTTCTGAAGCTGCCATTAGTCAGACGGTCGAAATTAATCAGGCACTCAGCAGTATTGATGAAATTAATCATTCGGTGGAAACCGTGGCTAATTATGCTCAAGAAGCTGCTAAAATCGCCCGCGATGGTTCCATTCAAGCCAAGGAAGGAGATTTGGCAATGGATGCGACGGTAAACAGCATCGAAAAAATTCGCGATACGGTGGCTAACACCTCGAAAAAAGTAAAACAGCTAGCTGAATCTTCCCAAGAAATCGCCCAAATCGTGGAAATTATCTCTGGGATCTCAGAAAAAACTAATATACTCGCGTTTAACGCTTCAGTCGAAGCAGCACGGGCAGGAGAACATGGCGAAGGATTTAGAATTGTCGCGGAAGAGGTTCGTCGTCTGGCAGACCGCATCACCGAAGCAACTAAAGATATTCAGCAACTGGTTGGCACCATCCAGCAAGATACGACCTCAGTATTACAGGGAATGGAGATCAGTACTTCGGAGGTGGTTAACGGTAGTGAACTGGTACGAATGACTAAAATCAATTTGAGAAGTTTGGCAGATACTAGTAAACAAATTGATGAGTATCTAAAATATATCTCTACTAGCACTACCAATCAAACTAATACATCCCAGAAAGTTAATCAGAAAATTATTGGTATTGCGACTTTAGCCAAAACCAACTCTACTGAAGCGCAGAATGTGGTGCAGTCCCTACGAACCTTGGTATCTGAGGCAGAAAATCTTCAGCTGTCAATTTCACAATTTAAGCTGGAAGCTTAATCGTATATATTAGCTGAGGTTACTGTTGCTTTTTTTAAGTAATAAGTAATGAGTAATGAGTAATAAATAATAATTTTTATATTTAACTAAAAATGAGTTCTCAGTTAGATCCAGCAATTCTCGCTGCTATTACCGCCGAGGCGCGTCAATGTTTTTTAGATGAAGATGCTCCTGAATATATTCAGCTGTTAGGGTTGGGGATTCAAGACCATGCTAATCCAGATTTTAATGCTCTATTGCGAGCGGCTCATTCTCTCAAGGGTGGTGCGGGTTTAGCGTCTTTGAGTAGTTTACAAAATTTGGCTCATAAGCTTGAAGATGTATTGGTAGGACTACAGCAAGAAAATATTAGCGAAACGGAACTTGCTTGGGCTTTAGTTGAGAAAAGTATTGATGAGGTTGGGTTCATTGTCAGCCAGGCACGTAACGTAGCTGATGCGATCGCCAATCCTGAATTGATTATTGCTTTAGAATCTTTAGTTGGCTCGAATTCTGCGGAAAATGATTTTAGTGAACAGGAATTCGGTAGTGGTAATGACGATCTGCTCCGCAGCACTCTGACTGAAGAACTAGAAAATAGCTTTATTGTAATTGAAGAGTTAGAGCTAGATGCCGAGGCAGAATTAGTTGAGCCACTGCTAGCAGGCTTTGCCGATGAATGTAGTTTTTTGGCAGAAACTCTAGAGCTTCCTTGGTTAGAAGTCGCGGTTGCTCCTATAGCTGAAGTGTTGACAGCAGGAGACGTAACTGAGGCATTGCTTCTGACTAAAGAAATTATTAGCTCCTTGCGGACAGAAATTAAAGAATTTCTAGATAACCTATCTCTAGTAGACAACTCTCAACCACAGCAAAATTCTCATTACGACTTAATAGTAAATACTCTCAACCAAGAGCTAGAGGAATTGTGTCAGGCGATCGCAGATTCTGGGCATGGATACTCCAGAAGAAATTATTAACGAAGCCATAGTGGGTTTTGTCGATGAATGTACTTTTTTGAGCGAGACTTTAGAACTACCTTGGCTGGCTCAAGCTGTCGCACCAGTGGAAGAAATCTTAGCTGAATGCGATCCCCTAGAGGCTTTACTGACAGTACAAGAATTAGTCGGCGAAATTCGCCAACAGCGAACTGTTTATCTCGAAGATAATTATCTTGAACTTGAAGAAGTTGCAGAACCTGAAGCCATTGTCAGTATTGAAGAAGAAGCAATAGCTGAGTCTGAGGAAACCAGCTTTACCGAAGCCTTCGGCTTCTTTGATTTTCCAGAAGAAGATGCTGAAGATACCGCTCTATCTACGGTGATGTTTGCTCCACCCTCTCTATCAACTGATAAAACATTAGCCAACGTAGCAGATGCTCAAAAGGCTGCTGTTAATATTCAGGTTAGAATTCCTCTCGAAAGACTAGAGGGAATGACCAATAATGTCGAGGAGTTGATCCTCAGCCAGTCCCGTATCAGTCGTCAACATCGGATATTGAATCAAGCAAATCGTCGTTTGCGATCGCTTACTCGGCAGTTTGAACCAATTCGAGAACAGATCCAAGATTTGTATAATCGACTGGCGATTAATTCAACTGCTGATTCTGACCAAGATTTGCCAAAACATGATGATGATTTCGACGCTCTGGAAATGGATCGCTATACCGACCTGCACTCTAGTTTGCAGTCCTTCCAAGAACTCATGTTACAGATCCAGGAAACCCGTACTGATATAGACTTTATTGACCGAGAATTATCAGAAGATCTAGAGCAAACTGACAAGAATCTGAATACTCTATACTCCAAAGTTACTGATTCACGACTGGTTCCCTTCGATAATCTAGCCAAAAGGTTTATTCCCCAACTTCGCGGTTTGAGTCAACGCTTTGACAAGCCAGTCGAGCTAGAGATTGCTGGAAAAAATACTTTAGTTGACCAAATATTACTCGAACAACTACAGACTCCCCTGACTCATCTACTTAACAACGCCTTCGACCATGGGATTGAATCCAAATACGACCGTATTGCTGCGAACAAAACCGAAACGGCGACAATTACTCTAACAGCAAAATTACAGAATAATCAGCTAGTAATTACCATCCAAGATGATGGTGGCGGCATCCATCCCGAAAAAGTCTATCAACGAGCAGTACAAAGAGGAATTTGCCCTCCCGAAAAATCAATCAAAGATTTTCGACCCGAAGAAATTGTCAACTGGATTTTTGAACCAGATTTCTCTACCGCAGAGCAAGTCAGCGATATTTCTGGTCGAGGCATGGGGTTAGACATTGTGCTAAATTTAATCCGTCAACTGCGGGGTCAACTTTTCGTCACCACTGATGTTGGTTTAGGTACTACCTTTACCATTAGTCTCCCTCTTAACCTGAGCCTGCAATTCCTTCTCTTAGTAAAGTTACAGCATCGGCTCATTGCAATTCCCCATACAAGTATTCGCGAAATATTGCCCTACCAAGAACTGTATTTTACCGATCGAAGCAAGGAGTATATTAACTGGCAAGGTCAAACCATTGCTTTAGCCTCCGTCTCTAGTTTATTTCCTTGTCCAAGAAAACCATTACAACTCAGTCAAGGCAAAGTCTGCATCGTCTTAGAAACTGCTTTCAAACCCTTAGCAATTTTGGTAGACAGCATTGCAGGAGAAGAAAAATTAATCGTCAAACCGTTTGATGAAACTGTTCCTGTCCCTACTTATATCGTCGGCTGTACTATCTTAGGCACAGGAGAGGTAATTCCCGTAATTTTGCCCCAAGGAATTGCTAAAGATGCTCTTTCATCAGTATCAGTCAAAAATGGTACGACTACCGTTGCCAATACCACCTCTACGGTATTAATTGCGGAAGACTCAGTTGCCACCAGAAGAATGTTAGACAAAGTTTTAACTGCTGCTGGTTATCAAGTATTGGTGTGTCGTGATGGACAGGAAGCCTTAGAGCAAATAGAACAATATCAGGGCAGGATCGATTTAATTCTTTCTGATGTGGAAATGCCTCGACTTAATGGTTTTGAACTACTAGAAAAAGTCCGCGCCCAACCTGCTTTTAAAAATACGCCCATCGTAATGGCAACCTCCCGTACAGGCGATCGCCATCGACAAGAAGCACAGCGTCTAGGTGCCACAGATTACCTCGGTAAACCTGTCCAACCGCAGCAGCTAATTGATACTGTAGCAGCCTTAATCGCCAGGAATTAGTTCTCCTATAAGCAAATGTTTAATAATACTATTAAAACCATCATAAAAGCTATTAAATTATTAAGGCTACATAGTGCAAAAAAAAATAAGTATAGACCTCTCTGCCAATCCTTTTATTTATTTTAAAATCAGATTTATAATTTTTTATTTCATAGCACTGTTGATGGGTATTATGGTGCAGCTAATGCTATTCGACAGATTGCTAAATCTAAACATTTTTTCTGATTATCAAAATTTTGATTTTACCGATCCATTCTATGAAGATATATTTTCAACAATTTCTTCTATCGTAATAGGAGCAATTGCAACTTGGCAATGTAAGCTACATAAAGTAAAAATCGAGTATTTAATTGGTAACATTCCATCAAAGTATAACTGGAAAAATTTAATCTTGTTATCTATTTCTGCGTTTTTTTTCTCATATAGCGTTAAAGCTATTGGCTTTTATTTAACATCATTTGCTTTTCCTATATGGGTAGAATCTAGATTAGTGGAAAATGTTGGTATAATTCAAATTAAAGAATCATTCGCACCAGTTATTTATGCAGTTGCTGCATATGGTTTTTTCTCAGTTATAAATGTTTCGGTCTATTTATTTGTTTACCACGGTATTTTTACTCATCGATTTGTTAGTAAATGGGGTGTAAGAAGAGGAATTATTTATTTAATACTGTTTATTTGTCTGCCCAATTTCAATTCTCCCGTTAATACTGTAAGTCATATAATCTATTTGTTGATAGATTATCTTTTATATCTGAAGACCAAAACTATCAAACTACTAATCGTTTTCAACTTATTTATCTTATTTATTGATGTTTTAATAGAAGTGATTCGGAACTTTCTAGGTCGAGACTTAATTTCCGTAGCCCAACTACAATCTGAGATTGGCTTTTGGCTGATAGCGATCTCGATCACCACGCCGTATCTAATCTACTGGTTTAAGCATAATTGGTTGAAAAGAGATCTAGTATTACCCTATTTTGCCAATGCTAATGTCGATCGTGTTGAAGAGTCATCATTAGAATATTGACTTTACAAATTTGATAATAAATAGTGAATTTATCATCAAACTAAACCACAGCTATATCTTTTCAGATAGCACAGATGGTAGTTTATTTATTAGTAAAAAATCAACGGTCATCATAAATTCATGCCTCATAAAGATGCAAGATTTATATCAATCGACACAATATAAAAAATCATGCAAAAAATTTTATTTACAAGCTTAATTACGCTAGTATTAATCGCTAGCCCAACTTTGGCTGCGGAAGTAACCCCCATAAATCTAGTATCGCAAGGTTATCAGGGTCGATTATTAAAAGAGGGAATTCCCAGCTACGCCGTTTTTCTGCAAAAGGTTCACTTAGGTACAATCGATGGAGAAGATTTGGTTAAGGGCGCGATCGCTCAAGGAAAACTAAGTCCTGAGATGGCTAACGATGAAGCTTATCTAAATCAGGTCAATTCTGCTTTATTTTTGCTCCAGACTAATGGCAGTAGCCGCTAGTTTAAACTTTAAGAATTTAATTGATGCTATTTCAGCTTAGATATAAGGGGTCAGAGATATTTTGACTCCTTGTTTTATATTTATCTCTATAAGGGCGATACAAAAGGGTTGTGCTGTCTACCGTTAAAGCAAATTCAAGATTATTTAATTTCCATTTTGAAGATCATTTTTGAGGTTTATACTATCGACGTTTTTAATCACTATATTCCATCATGTTAAGGAGAAGGCATAAAACCTTGCTCAATTTAAAACTGCTTCGCGGCAGCTATTAGTTCTTAGCCTTTAGCTTAAGTCAAACAATCACGCCAGAACCTTAAACAGCTCTCAAGCAAAGAAACTATGATTTGATCGGCTACTAATTCTACTAATCAAACCTTTTGGCAGGGTAGGCAATAGTAAGTTATTCGAGAAGCCCGTTGACGATAGCTCCCTGGTATTTGTTTCCAACAAAATTATATGTTTAATAGCTCAGTCAATAATTTACTATTTAAGTTAATCAAAGAAAAACCAATATACTTGTTAAACTCCTTAATCTTGAGTTTGAGTAGTACCATCTTAAATTTGGTTAGTACTATTTTATTGATTCCATTTTTATTTGTTTTACTAAATAATTCAGAGCCAAAATTTACATTCGATAAACTTAGATATACTAGCTATTTATTTGGTTTCTTGAGTAATTACCCAACAAATTATCAGCTATCTATTATTATTTTTACGGTCTTTTTAACGATTCTGACAAAAAACCTAATCAACTATATTAGTACGGTGAGAGGATTTAAATACAACAAAAATATAGTTTATAGTCTGAAGCACAGGGCGCTAAACATGCTCTGCGAAGTCAATTTAGATTACTATCAAAAAAACAAAATGAGCAGCATTTTGTTAAAGCTTAATCGAGAAATAGAGCAAACTGCATTGGCAGTAAAAAGCATTCAAAATATTGCAATAATCTCGATAACTATAGCGCTGTTAACCATTATTTTATTTTTTATTTCCTGGCAATTATCTCTAGTTTGCTTAGGATCAATATCTCTGATTATATATATCAATAGTAGCCTGGTCAATCAATTAAAATATCAGAGATTTCTAACATCCGAAAAAAATCAAGTATCTAATCGTCAAGTAGTTGAATTTTTATCAGGTATTCGCTTTATTAAAACAGTTGGAAACGAATCTAATGCCCGCAAGGAAATAATTCGAGCAATTAAAGATTGAGATCGAAATCAGTTGACTACTCAAGCCATCTCAGCAACTATAAAACCAATTACTGAAATTGGCGGGATGATGACAGTCTTATTGTTGGGAATATCTAGTCATTATCTATATCCTTTTCCACTATCAGAAGTTATTCCAATAATTCTAATTTATTTAGTTGTTTTATTGAGACTATTGCCTTTCATTAATCAGTTTAATAGTGCCAAACTTCAATTTACTAACGCTCGTTCCAGTGTCGAAGTCGTAGCAAATTTTTTGCAGGAGGCACGACCAGTTTTGAGTTCGGGTAATCTTACTTTCTCTAATTTACAGACGGGAATCAAATTTCAGGCAGTAACCTTTGTTTATCCCCACCATGCTCAAATAGTTCTAGATAAAATTAATCTTTGGATTCCTAAAGGTCAAACCATTGCCTTGGTGGGTTTTACTGGTTCGAGAAAGTTTACTATTGCCGATTTATTAGCCAGATTCTACGCGCCGATTGAAGGTAAGATCCTCTTTGATGATCGTGAGCTAGAAAATTACGATTCTACTAGCCTCAGAAAAGCGATCGCGGTAGTCAGCCAAAATACTTTCTTGTTCAATAATTCTCTGGCATACAACATTGCCTATGGCTTAAGTAATGCTACCCAGGCAGATATTATCGCTGCTGCTCAAAAAGCACAAATCTATGAGTTTATCAGTCAGCTTCCCGCAGGACTAGCTACGGAAGTGGGAGAAAGAGGCATAACGTTAACTGAGATGCAAAAGCAGCAAATTGCGATCGCTAGAGCTTTTCTCCGCAATCCTCAAATCTTGATTTTGGATGAGCCTGTTAATCTTGAGGATTATTACTCTACTGATGCCAGATCGATTCTGGACGCAATTGATACTCTGCGTAGCGATCGCACCACCTTGATCATTACCAAACAGCTACAGCTAGCTAAAAAAGCCGAGCGGATTGTTGTCTTTAGCCGCAGCAAAATTGTCGAAACAGGTACCCACGAAAAATTACTACAACAGGGTGGCATCTACCAGCGTTTGTATGCAATGCAGTTCAAAAGCAATCAGCAGTCGCGTCAACTAAAACTAGCTCAAAAAATTGCCCGAAAATTGGCTCAACAACATAATAGCAGTCTCGATCTAGAAATTAGCAGTAACTTAAACGCGCTTTTGAATCATTTAGAATTAATCACTGAAAGTTTGTTTGATGATGAGCAAGAACAAAATAGAATTCTTGATGAATCATATCAATCAGCCAAAAACATGCTGGTAAGCCTTAGAGAATATGAGCGTAAGATCTTCCGTAAGATTGACCAAAAAGACAACCAAGACACTTGATCGGAAATTTTTATCCTTTACCTAATCTCTGCAATGCTTTTCCCGTAACGCGACAAGTACGCCAGTCGGGTAAGACTTCTGCTCCCATACTTTGATAAAAGGCGATCGCACTTTCGTTCCAATCTAAGACGCTCCATTCTAATCTTCCTGCATCTCTCGACTTGGCTAAGTTGCCCAAATAAGACAGCATTGCTTTACCAATTCCTTGACGGCGATATTCTGGCAGGACAAATAAATCCTCTAAGTAAATTCCAGGCTTGGTTAAAAAGGTTGAATAATTAGGAAAAAATAAGGCAAAACCGACAATCTTAGCGTCTATTTCCGTAACAATCGCCTCGGCATAGATTCGGCTACCAAACAGATGTTCCTGTAATTGCTCAACTGTTCCTGTAACCCGATCGAGCAGCTTTTCATACTCTGCTAGTGCTTGAATTAGGTCGAAAAGTTCTGGTATATCGTCTTCGACAGCCTGACGAATTTTAAATTCTAAGTTCATGAATTTTTAAATAAGGCATTGACTTAAGTACCTTACATCAATGGCAGAACCATAGTGAAGCTAGTTCAAACCGACTATCATAGCAAGAGCGAATCGGTTCAGAAAATGCGATCGCGTTTTGGAGATTTTAATCATCTTACAAAACAAATTATTGCCAGTTCAAAATCTGTCCTTGGATTGAGCTGGCGACAAACAACTTTGGATAGTATTAATCTTAGTTGAGTCTATTTGACTAAGCTAAGAAATATTTATTAAGTGATGTGAGAAGGTATGAATATTAAAACTATTGTTTTAGCAACTATTTTGGCTACTGGCATTCCTGTAGCTGTTCAAGCGCAAGAGACAAATGATTTGCAAAACTATCAAGTTTCTTGTAACGCTAATTCCGAATGTAGCAACCTCAAGGTTAATTATGAGCAGGAAGGCGATCAGGTTGCTCAGGTAAGAAGAACTAGAACTCGTCGTACTCGCAGCAGTAGCCTTGATAGTAAATACTATGCAGGTGCAACTATTGGTGCATTCTTCCCTAGCCAGATCGATAACTATAATATACCAGTAACGTCAAGTGGAGTTACTGCATTACAACAGGTCGATCCTGGTACTGGATTTGGTGGTAGTATTTATGGCGGTTACAAATTTACCGATAAGATTAGTGCTGATGTAGAAGGGCTTATTTATGGCGGTAATGCCGATCCTCTTGATGGTTCGTACACCTCTTTTGGCTTGTTTGTTAATCCCAGATATACTTATACTCTCGATCCAGAAAACAACAAAAGTATTTACCTATTTGCTAGTCCTGGTATTGGCGTAGGCAACGTTAACTTTGGGGGAGATTTAGGTGATGCTTTAGGGGATAATGATTCGGGAACTGGATTTGCAATCCAAGGTAAAGTGGGCGCTGGTTATCCTGTTTCCGATAAAATCGATCTCATAGGACAAGCGCGATATACCAACATCTTTAGTGCTGTAGATGTACCTCAAGTTGGCGCAAATGGTACAGTTGTTTCTGGAGAAACCGATAGCAAAGGCTTTAGTACATTTGGAATAGAGGTTGGAGCGAACTACAATTTCTAATTCGGCAATTAACTAATAATTTTCATTTGATTGATCGATTTATTAGCGGTACAGACAAGAATCGAGGCAACAGGGATATTTCTCTGTTTGCCTCTTTTTTTAGAAATAAATTTGCGATCGCCATAAAAAACTGTTTGTGTCTGATTATAGATATTTCTGGACTACCTCCCAACCTGTCCAGGAGACGTATGCTAGTCCAGCAAATAGAACAGCATTAGAAGTAATGTGGAGCGATCGCGCCCAGGTGTTACGAGCATCAATCTGATTGGCACTCCAGGCGGAAAGACCAATTAAGCCGACGACAGATAAACCAGCCCAAAGATGAGAAGAATGCCCTAGGCTGCCATAGTACCCTACCGTACCGACAATACCGATCGCCAGCAGCAACAATACCAGAAAGACGATAATTATTCCCCCAACGTAATGGGCATTCCTCAGCCAAGGCGGACGACCAACTCTAGCTACACGACCGTAAAACATTAAACTTCCTGAAACGAAAAGCAAAAGATAGAAGGCGATCGCGCCGCCCATTGCCCAAGCTGCAATTTTCCACAGCCAGATGAAAGATGGTAAGTCCAAATTTACTAACCGAAATTAATTTGTATTTGGTAACATTTTAAACATTATTTGTTTAGTATAAACAATAGGGCTGCTAAAAGTAGCAACCCTAACAATTAACTTTAGTGTTTAGTAAAAACTTGTGATTCCATCATGGCTTTAAACCGCAATCCCAACTGACGCTGAAATATCAGCTATATTTGTATTAGGTGAATCGCCTTTTCCTTGACTAATGTCACCAATTTTTTGAGTTTCCGTCGGCTCATGCTTAGTTTTCTGCAAACTTAGTTTAGTACAGGGGATCGTATCTGACAGAATCGCACTTGCCATCATTCCACAGTGAATCTCTAATATGGCTTTGGGATCGGCCTCAAACACCAACCTTTGTCCAGGAAACACTACTCTTTCAAAGTACCAATTAGGAATATTGGTAATTCGAGCAATCTGAATACGGCTTGTAGCATTAACATAACAACAGAGTAAATTGTTGTCATTATTGGGTAAGGGATCTAAAGTTTGGGACATTTTATTTATAGGGGACTAGTGTATATATTTGCTTTTTATTACTATATATAACCTAACATTTTCCGATCCCAACTATTTGTAAAACAAGCTACCGATAGACATTTAGCTAACCTTTTATTTGGCTAAATCTTAAAAGTTTATATCCTTAGAAAGATCGGAAAGATTTTGTTTTTATCAGATAAATTTCTTAATCTTGAGCTATATTAGGCAAATTTTCCGACTTCTTAGTTGATTGTAGTAAGCAATCTCGCTAAAGTTAAGTTATATAAACAGTTTCTGATGGTATAAATTTCTAAATTGCTTAATGGTGCGCCATCAAACTCATAAAACTGACCAGCTTCAACACAAATTTTAATAATCTTGCTCATTATGATAAATCAACGCATCCTTTATGTTCGCCTACCCTGCAATCCAATTTTCCCTATTGGGGTGGTTTACCTCAGCGACCATGTTCACAAGCTTTTTCCCGAAATAGAACAACAGATTTTCGATCTGGGGACAGTACCACCGCTAGATTTTACTCGTGCATTAGATCGGTGTATTGATGAATTTAAACCTTCTTTACTGGTCTTTTCCTGGAGAGATATTCAAATCTATGCTCCAGTTGGCGGTAGGGGTGGCAATCCATTACAAAACGCTTTTGAATTTTATTACGCCAAAAGTCCCTTAATCAGGTTACGAGGAGCGTTAGGTGGTTTTAAGGTTGCTACTGCTTACTATGGCGAGTTATGGCGTAACAATAACTTGATTAAACGAGGATTGACTAGAGCCAGACAATATTGTTCAGAAGCTCGCGCTGTCGTTGGCGGTGGGGCGGTAAGCGTTTTTTATGAACAGCTACAAAAGTCTTTACCTCAAGGCACTATTGTTTCTGTAGGAGAAGGAGAACAGCTTTTAACTAAGATTTTGAGTAATCAAGAGTTTCGTGATGAGCGTTGCTATGTAGTAGGTGAAAATAAAATTAGAGCCAAGCTGATTCATGAATGGCCTACCCCGATTGAAAAGAGCGCTTGTAACTACGATTATATAGCCACAATCTGGTCTGATTTTGACTACTATCTTCAGGAAAATGATTTTTATATTGGAGTACAAACCAAAAGAGGTTGTCCCCATAACTGCTGCTACTGTGTTTATACAGTCGTTGAAGGAAAGCAAGTAAGGATAAATCCTGCCGATGAAGTCGTCAAGGAAATGCGTCAGCTTTACGATAGGGGAATTCGCAACTTTTGGTTTACCGATGCTCAGTTTATCCCTGCTAAAAAATATATCTCTGATGCGATCGAACTATTACAAAAAATTATCGATTCAGGCATGAAAGATATCCACTGGGCGGCTTATATTCGTGCCGATAATGTGACACCCGAACTGGCTGAATTAATGGTCAAAACAGGCATGAACTACTTTGAAATTGGAATTACTAGCGGTTCTCAAGAACTTGTTCGTAAAATGCGAATGGGCTATAACCTGCGTACAGTGCTGCAAAACTGTCGCGATCTCAAGAGTGGCAGGGTTTAATGATCTTGTCTCCGTTAATTATTCTTTTAATGTTATTGACGAAACTTATGAAACAATTAGACAAACCATTGCCTATCATCGTGAGCTGGAAGCAATCTTTGGGCAAAATAAGGTTGAGCCAGCGATTTTCTTCATTGGTTTACAACCTCATACCCATTTAGAAGAGTATGCTTTAGCAAAAGACATTCTTAAGCCTGGATATAATCCCATGAGCCTTATGCCTTGGACAGCTAAAAAGCTACTTTGGAACCCTGAGCCTTTAGGTTCATTTTTCGGCGAGGTATGTCTTCAAGCTTGGCGACAAAACCCCAATGACTTTGGGCGGGAGGTGATGCAAATTTTGGAAAATAAGTTAGGTAAAGCTCCTCTAGAAGAAGCATTGACAGCTCCTGTAAAATCAGAACAGCAAAGGATAACTGCTGCTGTTTAAAAAACAAAATATATTAACCATGGGTGTTTTAATCGCACCCCAATTTAAATAATTAACTATCTACTATGCTGGAAGGTTCGATATTACAGAGATTGGATGAGGCTCATCGCCATGGCAAGCAACCGTTAAACCTAGGAGTTTACTACAAAAACACCTTGGTTGCTCTCTGTCATGCTTTGGAAGATTTTATTCTAGATTCTCATAGTGAGCCCATAATGATTGCCGTTTTCCAGCGTGGTAAATGGTATCTAGAAGAAGCAGACCGTTATAGCGATTTAGCAGATAAGTCAGAGCACGTAACTATTATTACGACCTCTGATGGGGGATTCCAAAGCCATCCTACTAGCAGCAAGGCAAACGTAGAATTAGTCGAGATTCAACCCAAAGATCCAGTTGCCCAAGAATGGCATTTAATGATTATTTCCCCTACTTATACAGCAATGGTGCTGTGTCAGGAATTGTCTGATACCGATTATGGGGAGAATAAGCCACAGGAAGATCTAGAGCGTAAATTTTATGGTTTTTGGACATTTGAACCTGCTTTAGTTCGCGAAACGATTGAATTGACCATCGAACACATTAAAGGATATAAGCCAGAATTAGCAGAGCTATTAACTCAAAAAGTAGCTCGGATGTCCCATGTATACGGCATCAGGCAAAGAGATGACTTAGATGCAGTTGTGTCCCAAGTGGTTAAGTATCTGCAAAACAGTCAGAAAGATCTCCATCACCCAGAAAAGGTTTCCAATTTCAGCGGGTTTAAAGATTTAGATGAAAATATTGTTTCTAACGAAATGCAGGCGTTTTTACGAATGGCTCAATTGTTGGACGAAACAGATGTTAGTAATCCCATGGCTGCTTCGGAAGTAGCAGCCATGGCAGAAGCGATGTCTCAGCTACTCGATCTTCCAGCATGGCAAGCTAAACGCCTATACCTATCTGGGTTATTGCACCGTATCGGTTTGCCAGAGGTAATGAAGAACCACAACCAAAAGTCTAAAGTACAAAAAGAGGCTCTAAACAAAGTTACTTCTCCTTCTAAGGCCTCTGTGTTGCGAGTAATGCCGCAATTAGAAGCTGTATCAAAAATTCTGACTCATCAAAGGGAAGCCTGGGACGGTTCGGGAATTCCTGCGGGATTGTCTTATGATGCTATTCCTCTAGAGTCGCGAATAATTTGTTTGCTGACAGACTTTCAGCAGAAAATCAAGGCATACAAACAATATTCATCTGATAAAAACCCCCTTACCCAAACCTTAGCTGATTGTCAAGCTTTAGCTGGCAAGCGGTACGACCCTAAACTGCTTGATGCTCTATCTCTTTTGGTAATGGGAATGCAGCAGGGGATGACCCTACAGGCATATCGACCCAAAATTGCCACGGGAATGTGGTTGGTAAACTCTGATGATGCTACTAAAAAGACTCCTTTATCTTGAGTAATTAAAGAGCTTGAGAGGATTTAAATGAAATTGACTCTTAACAAAATACAAAACACAAATTAATGACCGTAGATACAATTCGTGCAGGAAAAGAAAAGCAGTTCCCAGGAATAGATCTAGAAGACGAGGATCTGGCTAACTGTCAGCTAGAAAAAATCAATCTGGCGGGAGCAAATTTGAGTGGCGCAGATTTTTCTGGCTCCAATCTCAGAGGCGCAAGACTAGATGGAGCAAACCTACTAGGGGCAGACCTAAAACTAACCGATCTTAGGGCTAACTTATTAGGAGCAAACTTGATGCAAGCTGATCTTAGTCGGGCAGATCTACGTGGTAGTAACCTGCGTGGCGCAAACTTAATGGGAGCAAAATTAGCTCAAGCTTCGTTATCAGGAGCATTTCTCAGCGGAGCAAATTTGACGGGAGTTAATCTCAAAGGGGTAGACCTCAGGGGTACCGACTTGCGAGGGGTCAATCTTAATAGTGCCAACCTCAAAGGAGCTAATCTATCTCAGGCAGATCTCCAAGGAGCTAATTTGAGTGAAACCAACCTCGAAGAAGCTGACTTGCGTGGAGCTAATTTGGCAGGAGCTAATTTAACTGGAGCCAACTTACTTTGTGCTGAACTAGAAGGTAGTAATCTAGATGGAGCTAACTTGGAGCGAACCTGCGTTTTAGGCACGGCGATCGCTAAATAATTTTTTCCAGCTAAAATAAATTTGCTTACTGTTCGGGAATAATCTTCAGCAAATCTGTAACGCCAAGATCTAATCCTTGCTTGCTAATTGGAGGTTATTAAAAAAGGAGGAAATAGTTAAAATGAATGAGATCGAGGGTAGAGAGGAACTATCCAAATCCAAGAACAACTGGGATAGTCACTCAAAACTCTTGCACCTTCGACTTCTTCTTTACTCTTTATGCAGATGCCATGTCTTCGTGGACATGCACTTGGTCAGTGCTTGGCAACTCTAGGCAATAACCTGCACCATACACAGTTTTTATGTAGTTAGGATGGCGCGGATCTGGTTCTAATTTTGTCCGTAGGTGGCGAATGTGAACTCGAATAGTTTCAATATCATCATCAGGATCGTAACCCCACACCTCTTTGAGAATCTCTGGCGGGGCAACAGTCTGTCCATGACGCTGCAAAAGGCAGTGGAGTAATTCAAACTCAAGATGAGTCAGCTTCACTGTTTTCTCAAACCAAATTGCCTCAAAGCGTTCGGGAATAAGAGTCAAGGGTCCGAAATTCAAGATTTCTGAATGTTTGGCAGCTTGAGGAATACGATCTGTACGACGCAACAACGCTCTTACCCTAGCCAGCATCTCTTCTACTTCAAAAGGCTTGGTTAAATAGTCGTCTGCCCCAGCGTTAAAGCCTTCTACTTTGTCCTGGGTTTGTCCTAAAGCAGTGAGCATTAAAACAGGAATATCTGAAGTGCGATCGTCTCGGCGCAATCTCTGACAAACAGTAAAGCCGTCAACTTTTGGCAGCATTAGATCGAGCATTACTAGATCTGGCTGTAGCTGTACTGCTAGAGCTTGACCCTTAATTCCGTCTTCTGCTTGATTGACATCGTAACCAGCCATTTCCAAATTAATAGAGACTAATTCTGAAATTGCAGGATCGTCGTCAATTACTAGTATTCTCGGCATGTTAAATATGGTTGGTATTATATTTCTGAAAAAAAGTAATAAAGTACTTTAATAAAAGAGTGTGCAACTCTTGAGTACACTTTACAAGATTAGCCGAGTTTGATACATAGAGGACGTTCCTGTAATTAACTCCAAGCTACTCTTTAATAAAGCGATTGTCTAACTTTTATGATTTAACCTAAAAACTAGGATACATAACAGATCATGGTATGTATTATAGGGAAAAATGCTCATTTTTTTAAGCAATATATTTTACGGTAAACATTTACAGTGTTTTGTTGCCAAGGTGACTTAGCTTTCTTCAACTGTCAAAAACTGTCAAATCTATATGCAATCTTGATTTAAACGGGGAATCCCTAATAAATCAAATATTAGCGCCTAAATTGCCCAATAAATTATGGAGGTACCGCATCTACCAGCCAAACTCCATTATCTGAGCAGTAAAATTTAAATCCTGCATTTACCATTATCTCTGCATCAATTTTTAAAACTATAGGGAAAGTTATTTTGCTGGGCTGCGGTGAGGAGTTGATCCACTTCTACCCATCCTCCTAAAGCAATTTCTCAGCCCAATAGATCGGGGCGATCGCTTAGGTGATAGCGAAGATATTTGCTAATTTTGATTAAGCGTTTGTTAGATATAGGCATCAATAACTGAGATATATCTTTACACTTTGGCTTCACGAGTTTTTAGTTTAGTTTTGTTTACTTAAGCACCAAAAAACTTGACAATATTCAGACAATACCAATGTGACGTTGAGACTTATTGCGATTATCTTGGATGTAAGAATTCTTAATAACAATTCTCATTAATTCAGTTTACGCTAACAGACTAGGTAGTTTTTTAGATCTTTTGTTACAGAATCGATAGATCGAATAAGTTAATCATATAAAGTAAGGAATTTAGTATGAGCGTTAATTTAGCCACCATGTTGCGCGAGGGAACAAAAAAATCCCACACAATGGCAGAAAACGTTGGTTTTGTAAAATGTTTTCTTAAAGGAGTAGTAGAGAAAAAGTCTTACCGCAAATTAGTTACTAGTCTTTATTTCGTCTACTCGGCAATGGAAGAAGAGATGGAAAAGCTCAAAGACCATCCTGTCGTATCGAAAATTTATTTTCCTGAACTTAAGCGAAAAGAAAGTTTAGAGCAGGATTTGCATTTTTACTACGGTGCAAACTGGCGACAAGAAGCAAAAAATACCAAAGCTGGCAAAGCTTACGTAGCTCGTATTCGTGAAATAGCCGAAACTAAGCCAGAATTGCTAGTGGCTCATTGTTATACTCGTTATTTAGGAGACTTATCTGGAGGACAAATCCTCAAGAAGATTTCTCAAAGAGCGATGAATTTATCTAATGGGGAAGGCACTGCTTTTTACGAGTTTGAAGATATCTCTGACGAAAAAGCATTTAAAGATAAGTACCGTCAGGCAATGAATGAGCTACCTATCGATCGGGCTACTGCCGAAGAAATTGTTGATGAGGCTAATGCTGCTTTTGGCAAAAACATGGAGCTATTCCAAGAATTGGAAGGCAATTTGGTCAAAGCAATTGGTGTAATGTTGTTCAACACCCTAACTCGTCGTCGCACTCGTGGCAGCACAGAATTGGCTACTGCGGAATAAGCAACCCCGTAAAAAGTATGTTTAGCAGGAAATTTTAACTAGCTGTTAAATATTTTATAAAGTCATGATATTTCTGTAATTGGCTGCTCATAGCTTCTACAGGAATTGAAATACATAAAAAACAACCCTGAAAGCTGGGTTGCGGTTTATCTAGATTGTTATTCTAGATTTCAGATCGCTGTCTGGCTTTCGGGGTTGTCTGTCGTTAAAATTGCGAAATTGATTCTGTTTAATTACCCTTGAGGCAAGTTATTGCTGGTGTAGGTGTCCAAAGGAAAGGCGGGAATGCGATCGCCGTAGTCTGTATTTCTTCCTGTAAAAGATTTAGCTAGAAATTCAAAAGATTTAGATTTGAGATTGCGCTCGTGAATTGGCTTGGTTTGTTCACCGCGAAAATAAGCCTGGGTGCCAATAACCGCTGCTGCTGTCCATCCGATGAGAATTACTGCAATTAATAGAGTAGTCATTAATGATCCCCACTTTGTTAAGTTATTTGTGCTTAATGTAAACAAATATAACAAAAACTTGATTTATTTTCAATACTACTAATTAACTAAACCACATCCATCTTGAGACCTGGAGTTTTTGACGATACTGGGATATTGTCATTAAGGAGGCTCACAAGTGGCAAAAATTAGGATGCTAAAAGTAAACTATCACCAGTGGAATCAGAGCGTAGAACAGTTGAGAGAAATGTCGCTCACTGCGGTTCATCCCCGTACCCGTGAACGCTTGATGGCTCTTTATGAAATCTGTCTGGGCAAGAGTGCGACGCGAGTAGGACAAGAGACCCAGAGGAACCCACAAAGGATAATGGACTGGGTGCATCGATATAACCATAGCGGACCAGATGCCTTGACCTTCCGACAGACAGGAGGTCATCCCCCCCTTGATCTGCGGATGCAGTTGACGGGGGGGATGGGTTGATTCGCTCCGCGTTGGCGGTAGCAGCAACCCCACCTCAAAAGCGAGAGCAGGAGTCCCATCAACCGAGATGGACTTTAAAACGACTGGTGAAATGGTTAGAGTCAAAATTTGGGGTGAGCAGTTGTCGAGAGACGGTGCGTAAAGCCCTCCGAGGGTTAGGGTTTTCCTGGAAGAAGGCACGTAAGCTCTAGAACAAAGCCAATCCCCAGAAGCGAGCCGAATTTCTCGAAAAACTAGAGGGCTTATTGTCAGAGACGATCCAAACTGGACGGTTACTGGTCTACAAGAAGCGAGGCCCATATTGATCTCGATACTGATGAGGGCTATGGTTGGTCGATCTCAGGAGAACGTTTTTGGGTCAGTTCTTGTTCTCCTGGACTTCAAAAAGTCTCCTTCTATGGGGTGTACCTCTATAATCTCGGACAGGTCAGGTTCTTTCCTTATGATAGAGCCAATGGGTTCAACCAAGATTGAAGTAGTCAAACAGCTTCGAGCTGAATTTCCCGATCTTGAGATGACCTTGGTTTGGGACGGTGCTCCCTATCATCGTTCTGGAGAAGTCAAGACAGCGATCTCGGAGTTAGAGATTGAACTCCAACCATTACCAGGCTATAGTCCTGACTTTATGCCCGTCGAACACCTATGGCAATGGTTGCGGGAGGATGTCACTTATCATACCTGCTATGAGCAAGAAGCGGAGCTAATTGCACAAGTCAAGCAGTTTGAGGCTCGCATCAATGCAGAACCCATGGAAATTGCTGACAGGTTATGGGTTACAACTCACCTCAACCCAGAGGTAGAAAAACTACGGGTCTCAACCTAGACGTGGTTTAAATAAAATATTTTAACTTATGCGTAAAATCCTAAGCCTGTGATGACATTTTTTCGTTGTAAATTTTCAAGCTTATGAGTAAAACCACAAAAATATAGCTGTGGGTAGGCATGAGTCGCGATAAACTTGACTAAGCGATCGCCAAAAGACTTAGACAAGTAAATAGATAATAACCAATACCGTGACGTTTTTTGCTCAACACCGACCATCTATAATTTACAAACAAATACTATATCAGCAGCTATAGATTTACAAATAAATAAGAAAAAACCAGAGCTAGCAATATATTCTCACCATGCAGGCTCTGGATATGTTCGAGAAGTATCTTTTAATATACTAAGTAGCTCAACTGCTTCGGGCATCAGTCATTTGACTTAATCTTGATTTAGAAGAGTCAGCAAGATGACTTAGATTAGCAAACTGGCATCATGGCAAACAGCTCACTCAATACCGCAAAATTATAAAATTAATTAAGTAAGGGAATAATTCACGGTTAATATTTTATGTTTGATGCTTTAGCAGATCGTCTCGATGATGCCTGGAAAAAGATACGTGGTCAAGACAAGATATCCAAAAGCAATATTCAAGACACTTTAAAAGAGGTACGTCGCGCTCTATTATCAGCGGATGTCAATCTTCAGGTAGTCAAGGGTTTTGTTGCCGATGTTGAGTCAAAAGCTTTAGGAGAAGGTGTAATCTCTGGGGTTAACCCAGGACAGCAGTTTATCAAGATTGTCTACGATGAACTAGTCAAGGTGATGGGGGAAAGCAATGTTCCTCTGGCACAGGCAGATAAGCCGCCGACAGTTATTCTGATGGCTGGGTTACAGGGTACTGGCAAAACTACCGCCACAGCAAAATTGGCTCTTTATCTACGCAAACAAAAACGTTCCTGTTTGATGGTGGGGACTGACGTGTATCGTCCTGCGGCGATCGACCAGTTGCTTACTTTAGGAAATCAGATTGACGTTCCTGTATTTGAAATGGGTACGGATGCCGATCCTGTAGAAATAGCGAAACAGGGGATTGCCAAAGCCAAAGAGCTAAAAGTTGACACGGTAATTGTTGATACCGCTGGGCGACTCCAAATTGACCAAGATATGATGGGGGAACTATCCCGTATCAAAGACGCAATTCAGCCCGACGATACTCTGCTGGTAGTAGATGCGATGACGGGGCAAGAGGCAGCTAACCTGACCTATACTTTTCACGATCAGATTGGTATTACAGGGGCAATTTTAACCAAGTTAGATGGTGATAGCCGTGGTGGCGCTGCTTTATCGGTCAGACAGGTATCGGGACAGCCGATTAAGTTTGTTGGGGTGGGAGAAAAAGTTGAGGCACTAGAACCTTTCTACCCCGATCGCCTGGCATCTCGTATTCTGAATATGGGGGATATTCTGACCCTGGTAGAAAAAGCCCAGGAAGAAATCGATCTGGCTGATGTCGAGCAGATGCAGTCAAAGATCATGGAGGCAAAATTTGATTTTAATGATTTTATTAAACAAATGCGCCTGCTCAAAAATATGGGTTCTTTAGGAGGAGTTCTCAAGCTCATTCCTGGCATGGGTAAAATTAGTGGTGCAGACTTGGCTAAGGGAGAAACTCAGCTTAAGCGTACCGAGTCCATGATTAGCTCGATGACCAAAGCGGAAAAAGCCGATCCTGACTTGTTGTCGCAGTCTCCTAGCCGTCGTCGTCGCGTTGCTAAAGGCTCGGGATTTGAGGAGAAAGATGTCTCTAAACTAGTCAAAGACTTTTCCAAGATGCGCTCGATGATGCAGAATATGGGTCGTGGAATGCCTGGTATGGGGATGCCTGGTATGGGTATGGGAATGCCTGGCATGGGCGGTGGCATGCCTGGTATGGGGATGCCTGGTATGGGTGACTATCCCCAAGCAGGTAAAAGAAAAAAGAAGAAGAAGAAAAAAGGCTTCGGCTCACTGTAAAATAGGAGATTGCCTTGGTTAATTCCAGGGAAAAAATCAAAAGTATGGATTACAATCGTAAAGGACAAATTTACTTAGCCAATGATTAAATTACGTTTGAAACGCTTCGGCAAGAAAAAAGAAGTTAGCTACCGTATCGTAGCCATTGAAAGTAAGACCCGCAGAGATGGTCGCCCCATTGAAGAACTTGGTTTTTATAACCCTAGAACCGATGAAACTAGATTGAACGTTCCTGCGATCGTCAAAAGATTACAGCAGGGAGCGCAACCTAGCGAAACCGTAAGAAGTATTCTGAACAAAGCCCAAGTTTTTGAACAAGTAAATGCCAAATAAGACCGAATTGTCTGGCGATCAGATAGCAGTTAGCCCCGATTATGAGCAATTAGCTCGCTTTCTGATCGAACCTTTCTTGGAAGACCCCCAAAGTTTAAGTATTAACTCTGAAATTAATCCTCAGAGGAAAAAGATTTGGCTCAGAGTAGCTTTCGATCAAGGCGATCGCGGTAAAGTATTTGGTCGTGGTGGGCGTAATATTCAAGCCATTAGAACCACAATCCTAACCGCAGCTACAGCTCATGGTGAATCAGTCTTTTTAGATATCTATAGCGATGAGCCAACCCAATCAGATGATTCCGATCGTCGCGAAAGATCCCCCTCTGCTGGAAATGGAAGCCGCAGGCGCAAAGCTCCTAGCAAACCTGCTCCCAAAATTGCCAAGAAGTAGGTAGTGATTATCAATTACTAATTACGTAACTAGGAATCAAATACAAATAAATTATCCATTGTCAATTGTTAAAGCCGTTGTTTGCTGATTTGAATTGCTAGTTCAATTGCTGCTTTCATGCTACTGGCGTTGGCAATTCCCTTCCCTGCAATATCAAATGCAGTACCGTGGTCAGGAGAGGTGCGGATAAAAGGTAATCCTACAGTGGTATTGATTGCCTGGTCGAACGCCATTAGTTTGACGGGGATTAATCCCTGATCGTGATAAAGAGCTAAATAGGCATCAGCCGTCTGGGGTTTTACCTGATAGTTGCCATACCAAGCCTGCCCTGGTTTTACCCACATGGTGTCTGGGGGAATCAGTCCCACTAGCCTTGCATGGGGATAATTGGATTGAGCTTGCCTGAGCCAGTCTAACAGCCAAGCTTGCTCTTCTGTACCTAGTTGTCCCGCTTCCCCGCTATGGGGATTTAAACCCGCGATCGCAATTTCAGGTTCTTTGATACCAAAATCTTGTTCTAGACAGTTAATTAAGATATCCAGCTTTAAATTCATTAATTCTGGGTTCAGAGTTTGAGGCACATCAGCTAAAGGAATATGAGTTGTGGCTAGCAGACTTCGCAGCATCCAACCTGTATGGGGAGACTGCCCGATAAACATCATGCCAAACTTCTCAACTCCTGCTCTTTGAGCTAAAACTTCTGTTTGACCTGGATATTCATGCCCTGCTGCTTTCCAAAGTGATTTAGCGATGGGTGCGGTGACAATGCCCTGAAACTTGCCATCAAGAGTCAAGGCGATCGCTTTTTGCAAACAGGCAAAACTAAATCCCCCGCTAATTGCATCACCTTGTCCCAAAGTAACGGTATCTTCTATAGGTACATCTAACACCGAAAGAGTCTGAGGATTTGCTAGATCTTGCTCGGTTAAATCTGTTTGCTGTAATAAATGCTCGTAGGTGAACTGCAACAGTTGACGATTACCAACTACCATTATCTGAGATTTTTGAGCGAGAGAGCCATCTGCTAGGGCTTTGAGAATAATTTCTGAGCCGATACCAGCAGGATCTCCTTGGGTAATAGCCAAGCTAGGAATTATAGACATTAGAATTGAGATAATTGATTAGGAACGATCTAACCTGATGATTTAAAATATCTATTATTGATTATGGTTGAGAATTAAGAATTTAAACTCAGATCGTTTTCTTAAATTAAAGATCTAATTACAAACAGGAGCATTAAATATGACCGCAGAGAGTATGTTGTTTAACGGAGCAATCCTATGTATCGTGCTAATTTTAGGTGGTCTTAGCTTAGGTTTTCTGATGTTAAAGATTCAGGGTGGCGAGCCAGAATAAACTCTGGTTAGTTATTTTGTTTTCGCGATCGCCTTGGACAAGACGATCGCTTTTTTAATTGCTGATTGTTGTCGAGCAAATATAATCTACTTTTTATTACTCAAATCGAATTCTTCTAAGTAGTAAGATTCATCTACCTCTACCAATCGTTTCTTGCTCTGATTCAATTCTAAAGTTTTTCCAGGCTGTGGCGGTTGAGGAGCATCTGGATCATCATGGCGAAAATCATCACCACCGTTATCGGTATTAAACAAAGAAAATAGCCAGGCTACTAATAGACCAAATAAATAAGCGATCGCAAATAAGGCAATAAATCTAATGGCGATTACAGACATAGTTTCTTTTAATATCCCCAACGAAACTCGTAAAAATCTTAGTGTTCTAATTATAAAGCAGTTTCAAGCTTGAGTGAGCAGGAGAGAAATACTGTTGAAGCGAGCTGAAAAGATCGGCTATTGCCTGGGTTTTTTTTACCCAAGCAATAGCTTTCTTTGCCTCTAAATAGAGGGAGGGATTTTTAGATCGACACTAACCACTACAGGTAAAAATCATGTCCATTAGCTGATGAGTTATGGGTAAAGTATCGACAATCATCGCGACGCACAACAGCATCATGTAGAAAATTGAATATTTAAACATGCTACGAGCTAATTGATTACTGGTGGGATTTTGCTTTAATTCCCAGGCTTTATAGAGAAACTTATAGCCGAGATAAATTGCGATCGCTCCATAGACTATGCCCAGATTTCCTAGAGGATATATGAGCAAAAGACTACAGGGGACTAACAGCCAGCTATAAATCCAAATCTGTTTAACGGTAGCTTCTTCCCCTTCCACCACGGGCAGCATTGGTACTCCTACTTCGGCGTAGTCTTCTTTAATCATCAGCGCCAAAGCCCAGAAATGAGGCGGAGTCCAGAGAAAGATAATCGCAAATAGTAACCAGGGAATTAGTCCTAAATTTCCTGTTACCGCTGCCCAGCCGACTAGGGGAGGAATTGAACCTGCTGCCCCGCCAACAACTATGTTTTGGGTAGTGTGTCGCTTTAGCCAATGAGTGTAAATCAGCATGTAAAAAACGATGCCAGACATTGCCAAAAGTGCTGCCAAAAGGTTAGCAAAAATAGTCAACACGGAAAAGGACAGTATCCCCAAAACAACCGCGAAAATCAGAGCATGTCGGGGCTGTACTCTCCCTGAAGGAATAGGACGTTTGCGCGTCCGCGTCATGGTGTAGTCGATATCTTGGTCATAGATACAGTTCATTACCTGTGCCGATGCTGCGGCTAATGTGCCACCCAACAAAGTTACGACCAATAATAAGGGATCGACTCTACCATCAGAAGCGATCCACATTGATGCGGCGGTAGTAATTAATAAAAGAGGAATAATACGTGGTTTGGTTAGCTGATAGTAGCTTTTAATTACCTCAGCGATGTTTTGATTCTGCCGAGCTATGCTTGTCCCTGTCATTCTGATTCTTCCTCTAATTGGTCTTGATGTATGTCTAAAATAGTGAGCAATAAAACTGATGATTTAAGCTATCGATCCTTGCTTATCTCTTATAGCTAGAACAGTAAAAGCGATTAATGCTCCCAGTAAACTTGCTCCCACTGCTTGATGGGTAACGGTTAAAGGTTCAACTTGAAGATGTAATTTAAAAGTTGCGATGCCGAGCAAGATTTGCAAACTCACTAATCCTGCGGCTAAATTAGCTAAAGTTCGCAGACTTCGATGTAAACCGCTTGTTCTCCAAGCAAACCAGACTACCGCAATAGTTGCTAGCGTCGGCGGTACTACTCCTAAAATGTGAGCATTCATCACATTACATAACTGTGAACCACCAAAGCACTGATGCAATGCCCAGCGAGAGCCGACTAATCCCCCCAAAATACTTTGGAGATAAACTAAGATTGCTGCGCTCAACCCAATCCAACTTAGTTTTCCTGCGGCTTGAGTTCCTTGATAGGGTGTCAAAGCTGTTCCAATAATGATTAAGGCACTAAAAAACAGTAGTGCTGTCCCCAAGTGTGCGGTAACGATATCGAAGCGTAATAGCTGAGTGACGGTCAATCCGCCTAATATTCCCTGAAAAACAATCAGAAATAGGGCAAAAGTCGCTGCCCAAGGCAGCCACCTTGGTAATTCTTGACGATACCACCAAGATAAACCAGATAAAGCGATCGCGCTGATGCCAATTAATGCCGCATCCAGACGATGAAACCATTCGAGAAATACCTGGAGATTCATCTGCCTGGTCGGGATCAATTGACCATAACACAGGGGCCAGTCTGGACAGGCTAATCCTGCGTTCATAACTCTAGTAGCACTGCCGACAGCCATCAAAAGTAATGTTGCGATCGCCATTTTCCAAACTAACCGTCTAATCCATACTTTTGGTTGGGAGACTTGCTGAGTATTGCTTACTGGCTGTTGAAAAAATGATTCGGTCATGGCAAACTTCATTAAAAGATAAGAGATAAAACTTTATAGAGTAATTTATTAATTAACTATTAACCAATACCTTGGTCTTTTCCCTAACTTCACTCTAACGACCTTTTTGTAATAGTTTTATCTTTTTAGATATTCTTCAGATTGACAACCCAAAACATCGTGGAAAACTAGCAATACATAAAGAAAAAGTTAAATTTGCTTGATATTAGATAATAAATGAGTTATGTCATTGTCGTTGCGGCTTTAAGATCCCAAATGAAACCTAAAGAAAATTCTCTTTTCAACAACTGTTTAGTTAAACCCCTGTTTATTTGCTAGTGATTTGATCTAACCTAAAGAATAGACAAAAAAAATTTGTAGCTGAAATTTTAATTGCCCACCTAGCTGATTAATAGTTCATTTATCACGAAAAAATTCTAAATTTTGCTTACCATGGAAGGAAAAGCAAACTGAGCCAGCAAAATCCCCAAAATTTCCCAAATTACTACCTCAAATTACTACAATCAATTGTGAACATTCCCAGCAGTATAATTACTCTAATTGCAGGAGTGGCAATGACCTTAATCAGTCTTTGGTATGGTCAAAACCACGGGCTTCTTCCCGTAGCAGCATCCAATGATGCGGGAGATGTCGATCAGCTATTTAATTTTATGATGACCATCGCCACTGGTCTATTTCTTCTGGTGGAAGGGGTCTTGGTCTACTCTGTGATCAAATTTCGGCGAAAAAAAGGCGATACTACCGATGGTCCGCCAATAGAGGGCAATGTTCCCTTAGAAATCGTTTGGACTGCGATACCGACAGTAATTGTCTTTGTCCTGTCTATTTATAGCTTTGAAATTTATAATCGCATGGGCGGTCTAGATCCGATGACGGCAGGAGATCCAGGTCCTCAACTTGCTCAGGCCCATCATCACTCCCAGCTAGTAGCGATGGATCCAAGTAGGCAAAACCTAGCTTTGGGTTTGGGCGTTTCTCCCGATTCTCAACAGGGTATCGATCCTCTCGAAATCAAGGTAAATGGAATTCAGTATGCCTGGGTATTTACCTATCCCGAGACAGGCGTAATTTCTGGAGAAATCCACGTTCCTGTCAATCGTCCTGTGGCATTAAAAATGACGGCAGGAGATGTAATCCACGCTTTTTGGCTTCCTGAATTTCGGATTAAGCAAGATGTTATTCCTGGTAGAGAGACTAATTTAGTCTTTACGCCCAATAAAGTCGGACAATATCCCGTAGTTTGTGCCGAACTATGTGGTGCATATCATGGTGGGATGAAAACTCAACTGTATGTCCAAAGTGAATCAGATTATCAAAAGTGGGTTCAAGAAAATACCTTCGCGATGAATGAACAGGATAATCAATCAGTAGCTATGAATCCAGCAGCAAACCGTGATGTCAAATTTCTCGCTCCCTATGCAGAAGATCTAGGAGTGGACTCAAGCACTTTAGCTCAGTTGCAGCCTTAGTTTGATTGAGAAAAATTCTTGGGTTTAGCTAAAAAACCTAAGAGCTATTAGCCAACAAAACAGATAAATCAGATTTCATATAATTACACCAAGAATGAGTACAACCCTAGAAAGAAATGCTCCAACATCATCTGTCGAGCATAACGAACATCCTCAGAGAAAGTGGCAAGACTATTTTGGCTTTAGTACCGACCACAAGGTGATTGGTATTCAATATCTGACTACCGCTTTCTTGTTCTACTTTATTGGTGGGGCATTAGCCGAAGTGATGCGTACTGAACTTTCCACTCCCGACCCTGATTTTGTTCAGCCAGAATTTTATAATCAGCTTTTGACTATGCACGGGACAATTATGTTGTTTCTGTGGATTATCCCAGCGGGGGCGGCATTTGCCAACTATCTAATTCCTTTGATGATTGGGGCAGAAGATATGGCATTTCCTCGTCTAAATGCCGTGGCTTTTTGGATGATTCCCCCAGGGGGTCTATTGCTGATGAGTAGCTTCTTTGACGGCGCACCCCAAGCAGGCTGGACTTCCTATCCACCTTTAAGCTTGGTCAGCGGTAAATCGGGTGAAGAAATTTGGATTCTGAGCATTTTGATCTTAGGAACATCTTCCATGTTTGGGGCAATTAACTTTGTCACGACTATTTTGCTGATGCGGATGCCAGATATGGACATCCACAGTATGCCGTTATTTTGCTGGTCGATGTTAGCCACTTCAGGCTTGATTTTGCTTGGGACTCCTGTATTGGGAGCAGCTCTAATCTTACTTTCTTTCGATTTGATGGCAGGAACGGCATTTTTTAATCCTGCGGGGGGAGGCGATCCGATAGTTTACCAGCATATGTTCTGGTTTTACTCTCATCCAGCGGTCTATATCATGATTTTGCCATTTTTTGGCGCAATTTCTGAGATTTTACCCGTTCATGCCCGCAAACCCATCTTTGGCTATCGGGCGATCGCCTATTCTAGTCTAGCAATTAGTTTCTTAGGCTTGATTGTCTGGGCGCACCATATGTTCTCTAGCGGTACTCCTGGCTGGTTACGGATGTTCTTTATGGCAACCACGATGATCATTGCCGTGCCTACGGGAATCAAAGTATTTAGCTGGTGTGCGACTATTTGGGGTGGGAAACTTAGCCTCAACAGCGCCTTCATCTTTGCAGTTGGTTTTCTTTCATCGTTCTTAATTGGCGGCTTAAGCGGTGTAATGCTGGCTTCGGTGCCGTTTGATATTCATGTTCACGATACCTACTTTATCGTGGCCCACTTTCACTATGTTCTCTTTGGGGGTTCAGTTTTTGGCTTGTTTGCCGCAGTCTATCATTGGTTCCCCAAAATGACGGGGCGCATGGTTAATGAAACTCTCGGACAAATTCACTTTGTCATGACCTTCGTTGGTTTTAACATTACTTTCCTGCCAATGCACCAGTTGGGTTTACAGGGGATGAATCGTCGGATTGCTTTATACGATCCTCAGTTTCAGACTCTTAACATGGTCTGTACCATTGGTTCATATATCCTGGCGCTATCTACCTTCCCCTTTATCATCAACATTATTTGGAGTTTATATAAAGGGAAAAAAGCTGGTCGTAATCCATGGCGTGCTTTAACCCTTGAATGGCAAACAGCTTCTCCGCCAATCATCGAAAACTTTGAAGAAGAACCCGTGCTTTGGGCAGGACCTTATGACTATGGTATCGATACGGAAAGTATTGACGGGGATGAAGATATTGAGGATATGTTAGCAACAATCAGCGCCGAGGGCAGTTAGAAAGTCAGAATTTGTAGAGACTTTAAATTTAACGTCTCTAGCATCTAACCATAACTAAAACCAATCAATTACAACAAGACCAATCAATTTAATATGCAAGGTTCAACCGTAGATAATCAATCCCAAATAGCAATCGCTTCGGAGCAAGAAGCAGCAGAACAAGGACATCACGAACATCCTGACTATCGGATGTTTGGTCTATATATTTTTCTGGTATCTGACAGCATGACCTTTCTTGGGTTTTTTGCCGCGCTGCTCATTTATCGAGCTATCATGCCCGTATGGCCTCCAGAGGGCATGCCAGAATTTGAACTGTTAATTCCTGTAATAAATACAGCCATCCTGGTAACCAGCAGCTTTGTTATGCACGAAGGTCAAAAAGCTTTAAAAAAAGACGATGTAAAAGGTTTACAAACATGGTTTGGCATCACTGCTGCCATGGGTGCAGTCTTTCTGGCTGGACAAATCTATGAGTATTCTCATGCTGAATTTGGCTTGACTACTAACCTATTAGCTAGTTGCTTTTATGTATTAACTGGATTTCATGGCTTGCATGTCTTAACGGGAGTATTATTAATTCTCTGTGTTTTGTGGCGATCGCGGGTCCCAGGGCATTACTCTAGTAGTAGTCACTTTGGAGTAGAGGCAGCAGAAATATACTGGCACTTCGTTGATGTGATTTGGCTAGTGTTGTTCGTTATTGTGTATCTGCTTAATTGACGCTTGTAAAATTAAATCTTGTTTGGAGATGCTTAATTGGTATTGTCAGCCTAACTATAAACAAGTTCAAAAATCCTAGTGCATATGTATCTTAAGCTTGGACTAAACAAGGAGAAATAAGGAGAAAAGAAAGGAGTCAAAGATTAAAACAATTAATAGTTCGGACAATCTTAAATCAGTAACGCCTATGTTTTTTAAGAGTCAAAAGTCAGATTCTCTTGTTTTTTAGTTTCTCTAGCTCGACGGCGGTTTATTTGACGGGCTTTCTTCTCTGGAGTTAGGCGATCGCAACAGTGGGGACAAGAAATATTAGATTCATAATGGGGCGAGTTTTTATCAGCTTGGGAAATAGGATGTCCACAGGCATAGCAAAGTTCGTGAGTACCAGACTCTAATCCTTCTTTGACTGCTACTCGTTCGTCAAAAACAAAACATTCTCCCTGCCATTTGCTTTCTTCGGGAGATACATTTTCTAAATATTTTAGAATTCCTCCTTTAAGGTGATATACCTCTTTGAATCCTTGAGAAAGTAAATATGATGAAGCTTTTTCGCAGCGAATTCCTCCAGTGCAAAACATCGCCACCTTAGAATTTTCTGCTGGATTAAGATTTTGCGCTATGTATTCGGGAAATTCGCGAAAAGATTGAGTATTGGGATTTTTAGCTCGGTCAAAGGTGCCTATTTCTACCTCATAGTCGTTTCTCGTATCGATTACCACTACTTCAGGGTCGCTAATGAGCTGATTCCAATCTTGCGGCTCGACATAAGTTCCGACTTGTTGATTGGGATTTACTTCAGACAAACCAAGAGTAACGATTTCCGACTTGATTTTTACCTTCAGTTTAGCAAAGGGACGTTTTTTTGCAGTCGATTTTTTAGATTCCAAATTAGCTAGATTAGGCAAACTACGAAGATTATCCAAGACAGAAGCGATCGCTTTTTCAGTTCCTGCGATCGTGCCGTTAATTCCTTCTGCTGCCAAGATAATCGTACCTTTAACCTGATGGAATCTACACCAGGTCAAAATCTGCCCTTGTTTGGCTTCTAAATCGCAGATATTAGCGAATTTATAAAAAGTAGCAATTAGATAAGTCATCGTAACAATAGTCGGCTATGTTTGGGGAAATTTTTTGTCCTGCACTTCTTGAGTAAAATCTTCAACAGCATTGGTAATTATCTGTCTTAGATTAACGTAAGACTTGGCAAAGGGCGGCTGTCTGGTAGACAAACCTAAAAGATCGGCGGTAACTAGTACCTGACCATCGCATTGATTACCTGCGCCAATACCAATGGTGGGAATAGCAATTTTATCAGTTATCGTTGCTGCCAGATCGCTGGGAATATGCTCTAGGATAATGCTAAACGCTCCTGCTTGAGCTAAAGCGATCGCCTGATCGATAATTATTTGGGCTTCGTTCTCAGTCTTTCCCTGCTGTTTATAGCCCAAAATCCGAAACGACTGGGGAGTTAAACCCACATGACCCATCACAGGAATTCCAATCGCCGTTAATTCTCGAACAATGCTGATAATCTTGGGATGTCCACCTTCTAGCTTAATCGCTGATGCCCCAGTTTCTTTAAGTACTCTTCCTGCTGCCTCAATTGCTTGAGTAACGCTAACCTGGTAACTCATAAATGGCAGATCGCAGACCACTAAAGCATGTTTTACTCCACGACAAACAGCTTTAGCGTGATGAATCATTTCATCGAGAGTTATAGGCAAGGTACTGGAATATCCTAAGCCAACCATGGCTAAAGAATCCCCCACCAGAATGAGATCTACTCCCGCTCGATCTAAAATCTGCGCCAAACTATAATCCCAGGCGGTGAGAGAGATAATTGAGCGTCCTGCCTTTTTCCATTGGATCAATTGCTGTAAAGTTACTGTCATTGAGATCTAAGCTGGATCTAATATTTTTTGAGCTACTTTCTTATTGTAAAAGCTGAATATAACGATCTATTTATTAGAACATGGCAAAACTACAATTACAAAATCTACAAAAGAAATATCGTGCTGATGTCATTCCTGTCAAAGATATTTCTCTAGAAATTGACGATGGCGAGTTTCTGACTTTATTGGGTCCTTCAGGATGTGGTAAGTCTACCTTATTACGTCTGATTGCGGGCTTAGAGCCTCCCACTAGAGGAGAGGTGATTATCGGTGGCAAGAATGTCAATCAGACTGCTCCAGGCGATCGCAATATGGCAATGGTCTTCCAAAGCTACGCGCTCTATCCTCATATGACGGCAGCGGAAAACATCGCTACAGCATTGAAGCTCAGAAAAATGCCTGAATCAGAAATTAAGCGCCGAGTCAACGAAGCGGCACACAAATTAGAGTTAACCAGCCTGCTCAATCGTAAGCCTGGTCAGATGTCTGGCGGACAAAGACAGCGGGTGGCATTAGCTAGAGCTTTAGTTCGCGACCCTGAAGTGTTTTTATTAGACGAGCCATTGAGTAACCTTGATGCTCTGTTACGTGAGCAGGTAAGAGCGCAGATGAAACAGCTATTTAAAGAGCAGAATAAACCTGTAGTTTATGTGACTCACGACCAAACCGAAGCGATGACTCTCTCTACCAAAGTAGCAGTACTGAGCCAAGGGATGATTCAACAGCTAGATCCCCCTAGTCGGATTTACTCCCATCCTGCTAATGAATTTGTTGCTAGCTTTGTCGGCAGTCCCCAAATGAATCTGCTAACCCTCAAGTGTGAGGGGAATACTGCCTTAATTGGTAAATATCGCTTTGAGTTACCAAATACAGTTAGCGGCAAAACTCAAATTCTTTTAGGCATTAGACCTGAAGATGTTTGTATCGCCAATTCTGAAGCAGAAGCATCAATTATCGGTCAGGCATATTTAGTTGAGCAGCTTGGGAAAGATAACTTGGTAAGTCTTAAAGTAAAAGACTCTGACATCACTATCAGAGCCTTGTTACCTAGGGAACATAACTGGCAGGACCAAACAATTCCTTTAACTATCCAACCTAGTAGAATTCACTGGTTCGATCCCGAAACAGGCGATCGCCTTAATTAATCGATCTTACCCAATAATTAACTCGCCACCTTCTCCGCTTCTGGCTTGGAAGCAATATAGGTCGCTAGCTGAGTGTTAATTTGTTCCTTGACAATAAAGCGATACTCGGTAAAGTGTTCGAGATAAGCACATAAAGTCAGGTAAATCTCAAGCTGACGTGGTTTTTTCAGCAATACCTGAATCAAGTTTTTCCAAAACAACAAACGAGTTTGAGCAACTACTCCCTGTTTCCACAGAATTAAGCCTAAAGCACGAATTGTTTTCCAGCTCGGTCTAAGGGACTTAGAATTCTGCACGCTGCCTAACATCATGTAGTAGCGAAAAACTCGTCCTAGGTAGTTTGCAGGATCGTATAGTTTCCAGAAAGCATTGACATACTCATTAGCAATATCTTCAATATTTCTCGTCGGGACGAAGTTCATCAGGGTTGTCTGATTAATGTTTGCCGATCCGTTGAGTAGCCGACCTTCTTTCTCTAGTCGATCCCACAAAGCAGTGCTAGGCAGTGCTTGAAGCATACTAAACATTGCCAAGGGAATATTGGTTTGCTCGACAAATTGAACAATGCGATCGCCTGCTTGGGCTTTTTCACCATCAAAGCCAATGATAAATCCTGCCATCACCTGCATTCCAGCCGTAGTGATTTTATTGATTGATTCGGTGAGAGGATCGCGAGTATTCTGGAATTTACTAGTCAAAGCTAAACTATCTTGATCGGGGGTTTCGATACCCAAAAAGACCTTCTTAAAGTTACATTCCACCATCAACTTCATAAGCTCATCATCCTGAGCTAAATCTACTGAAGCTTCTGTGGTTAAGCCAAAAGGATATTCTTTCTCCTGCATCCAAACTTTTAATTCTTTGAGCAACAGCTTGACGTTACGCTTGTTGCCGATAAAGTTATCGTCCACCATGAATACTGCACCACGCCAACCCAAATCATAAATACACTCTAATTCAGCCAATAGCTGCTCTGGAGTCTTTGTACGAGGTTTACGTCCATAAAGCACAATGATGTCGCAGAATTCGCACTGGAAAGGACAGCCACGGGAGAACTGCACCGACATATTATCGTAGGCGGTCAAATCCAATAGATCGTAACGAGGAATTGGCGTTTCTGTTACTGCTGGCTTTTCTGTTGAACGAAAAACTCCAGAGCGATCGCCGCGTTCAATTGCTGCAATAAACATTGGGAGGGTAATCTCTCCTTCATCTAATACCAAAAAGTCCGCACTTTCAACTTCTTGAGGAGATGTGGTCGCATAGGGACCACCAACTGCCACTAGCTTGTTGCGACTCTTAGCCTCGGCAATTTGAGCCAACATATCATTTTTCTGCACAATCATGCCAGAGATAATGACTAACTCTGCCCAATCCCAATCAGATTCGGTGACTTCTTCAATATTATGATCTACCAGCTTAAATTCCCACTCTTGAGGCAGGATGGCTGCTACAGTAATCAAGCCCAACGGCGGCATAAGAGCTTTGCAATCTACTAAAGCAAGAGTTTTTTCAAATGACCAGAAACTTTTAGGAAATAGGGGGTATAGCAATAAAACCCGCATAACTGATGCCTCACATTAAACATTAACAATTCAAGGTTATCTAAGCTTATCCTTTTCGACAGGATAACGTCGTTAAAGGTTTATGTAATTCTCATGCACAAATGACAATTACATGGTGATTTTTAAATATGTCTAACCAAATATTACTGAAATCTTAAGAAAAACCAAAGCAATTTCCAGCAATTTCTATTGATTAAATTTGATAAATTATTTTTGATTATGATGGTAGTATCTAAAAACACATTAGGCTGATGATAGTTATTTGAACTCTTGCAAGCAAAATATAAATCAAATAGCAAAAAAGCTAACAATCTCTAGTAGCTAGAGTCTTCAAATTTAAGTAATTTTACTGAGTTTATTTTTACCACAATATGTAGCGAATATTAGTTAAAAATAAACAGCTTAATTTTGAATAATAAAAAAATTTGGTAAATTTGAAAGCAAAGATAAATCTTTAGTAATATTGAGGCAAATTTGTTTAAGATACACTAGGGATCAAGCTTGGATCTTAGCTTGATCTTAAGCGAACTATTTTTTGTGGCTCTTTCCTGTATTTTTAGCCATTTTAAAATTAGAGAGCTAAGTAGTAAGATCTTGCTAAAGCAAATTTTGACAGATAAATATATCACCAACCGTAATATAGTCCGATTAAACAATTAATACAATGCTATCTTCTCCAACAAAAACAACTAACCCAGAACTTTTTCTCTGCTGCTATGTAAATGCCACAGCTCATATAGAAGTAGTTCGTATTACTAATATTCCTGCTTGGTACTTTGAAAGAGTCGTTTTTCCTGGACAACGATTGATCTTTGAAGCACCAACTTCGGCAAAACTAGAAATTAATACAGGGATGAGTATTAGTTCTATAATAGCTGAGACAATTGACTGTCAAAAGTTACAGCTAGCGACTTCAGCCGAAACTTACTCTACTGCATCAGCGAAATAATTTTAAGTTATTTGGGTCAATAGTAAAAAGCGATCGCCTTCTATCACTATGTTGCGATCGCTTTTGATTACATTAATTATATTTTTACGCTCAAAGACAATAAATCCTTAAATTGCTATTTTCTAGGTAATTTTATTCAAATACCTTAGCTCCAACTAATACGTCGGGCCACTTTTCATCTGCTAATTTAATATTTCCTTCGATGTCTTGCACCCACTGTTGCTGTACTTCAGGACTATAATTTAGATAGAGTTTGTCATCTACAATTTTCCATGATTCAGGATCGGTAGAGACAACGTTGCCTTCACTCAAAGCTTTGGCACAGTAGCCTCCATACTGAGGTGCATAGGCTTCAGGATCTGATTCAAATAACTCTTGATTTTCTGCATTAGAAAATCGCCAGACAGCTCCTTGATATTCAGTTTCGTATTCGCTGTCACCTTGTACTGCTTTTCCTTCTGTGAAATAAGCAACTGGATCGGTACCCCTAATAGCTAAACCACTAGATGATTCTGTATAAACTGAAGGTGCAGATTCTGAGGTTGCGGCACAGGGATCGACTCCTGCGCATGGATTAGCTTGTTCAACTGCGGCACATGGATTGACTCCCGCGCATGGATTAGCTTGTTCAACTGCGGCACATGGATTAGCATTGACATTGATAGCTGTACCCACTAATCCTAAAGAAACAATGGATGCAGCCGCAATTGTCGCTAAATATTTAAATTTCATTTGTTTTCCTGCTTTACTACAAGTTATTGTGATTTTCTCAACCATCAAGCTAACTGGTGAAGCTTAAAATTGAATTAGAAATCATTGAGATAATCTGAACTGAGCCAAAGAGTAACCTGAGTTAGATGTAAAAATATAGATAAATATTAATTCACATTTTGTTCGCGCTCAATTTAGCAAACATTACAAGGATAAAGATGCTAATTGCACTAAAATCCGCTGCTTTATCTGGCAAAGATTCTACTGCATATGCTGGTTGAAGATAATTTGTGCAAATTCGTTTTTCTGGATGCCAAAAGTTATTTTTTTTGTGAACGTTTTTTTCTTGGTGATAGCTGACTATACTTAATATATATAGATAAAACACAACAAAACTTAAATCTAGTAGTCCAAATTACTAGATTTTGGCATACTGCAATCATCCTGACTTACATTCATGCAATCAACTCCAAACCTAGATCAATTTGTCCCTGAGCCTTTAACAAGATTTGCCTATCAGGGTTTTCAAGAAAGCAAAAAAGTATTTGGCTTTGTCCACAAATTAGTAAGCGATCGCCTTACCAATACCGTCATTCCCGCACAATCCAGCAAAAGCCAACCTCTTGACCCCGTAATTCTAGAAAAACTTCAGGTCAAACTCAAGGCACTAGAAGAACGGGACTGGCAGGATACACAACAAGGAATTTACCCCAGTAGTCTACTCTTTGATAATCCTTGGTCTGATTTTTTTCGCTATTATCCAGAAGTTTGGCTAGATATGTTCAAAATCTGGCAAAGATTAGACAAAAAAGAGTTTCAAAGTTTTGATGCAGCGATCGACAAAGTTGGCTTTCCAGATTACTATCTGCAAAATTTTCACTATCAAACAGATGGCTATCTAAGTGATATGTCTGCCAATCTCTATGATTTACAGGTAGAGATTTTATTTAATGGTGCAGCAGATGCGATGCGTCGTCGAATTCTTGCCCCGCTAAAACAAGCACTAAAAACCTTTGCACAAGTTCCGCCTCAACAACAAAGGGTTTTGGATCTAGCCTGCGGCACCGGACGTACTTTGCGCATGCTTCGCGGGACTCTACCAAAAGTATCTTTATTTGGCGCGGATTTATCTCCTGCCTATCTGCGTAAAGCCAACCAACTGCTTTCTGAAATACCTGGAGAGTTGCCTCAATTGGTTCAGGCAAATGTCGAAGAATTACCCTACCTCGATAACTATTTTCATGGGCTTACTTCAGTGTTTCTATTCCATGAATTACCTGCTAGTGCCAGACAAAATGTGATTAACGAAGCATATCGAGTTCTTCAGCCAGGAGGTGTACTGGTTATTTGCGATTCTATGCAGGCGATCGATTCTCCTGATTTTCAAACTATGATGGACAATTTTCCTGCCATCTTCCATGAGCCTTATTACAGACATTACACCACTGATAATCTGAAAGAGCGTTTAACCGCAGCAGGGTTCACTGATATAAAGGTAGAAAACCATTTCGTCAGTAAATACTGGACTGCGTATAAGCCCAAATAAGAAGAGCAAACAGCTAGCAATTATCTACTAATCCCTGGACAAGTATTAAATTATTAAATCACGGTTCGCTAGGTTGTTAATTACAGCTTAATTAACTGTGATTTTATGTGGGTTGGAGATGAACTAAAATTAGGAAATAGAATACAATAGTTCATCAGAGGCAAGTGGCTAATCACCGTGAATGATCGCTCTAACAAACTACTTCAACTTAATACTTCAGGTCTTGGCTGTTGGGCAAGCATAATACTTGTGGTATTTATCTTGACCAGCGTTGGTTTAGGCTGGGTGATTAATGGCTTCATTATCTTAATTGCGTTGCTTTTAATCGCGCCAGTGATTTCTTTTTGGGGCTTTCAATGGTGGTTACGGCGCAAGCTAGTTCAAGCCCAATGTCCCGTATGCAGCTACGAATTTACTGGATTTAAAAACACCGAATTTAACTGTCCTAGCTGTGGCGAAACTTTACAGGTAGAGCTAGATCGCTTTAGCCGAATGACTCCTCCTGGCACAATAGATGTTGATGCTGTAGAGGTTTCCGTACAGACCATTGAAGAAAATAGCCGATAACCAAATCAAACCTTAATTATCGGTAGAAATATCTAAAGTAAAGTTATGTTTGCTGTTCGTGCGATCGCCAACATAAATCTGATAGTAACCAGCTTCCCACACTCCTGAAATTTCTGGTTTTAAGTCTAGTACTTCATCTCCTAAAACGCAAAAACTATCTCCAGCATTGGGGCCGACCACCAGCAAAGTCGGTTGACCTCCGTCTGCTTTCACGGTAAAGCGCATATAGTCAATTCTCTGTTTAAGATCCATTTCATAGCTAGGTTGGTTGGAAACAAAACCACATCCTTTGCTATCAACAGAACCACCAGATTGACCTCTAATTGTTTTATTAGTTTGGTCTAGAGCTATGGCAAAGTTACTATCTGCCAGACTAATTTCCCGATTAGTTAGAAGAATAATGGTAGTGAACAACAAAGTATTAATAATCCTCAATCTAGATAAATTCATGATTTTTTGAGCAAAGAAACTATTCAAAACTTTAATTCAACCCCATAGCTAATATTATATTAATTGACGAGTGTTTTTATATAATTGCTGTTCCACTTCAACAATAGTCATATTAAGTTATCAAGATACATAGAAACAATACTCGTCTTAAAAAAAATCACTAAGTTCAACTATCCCACAACAAGTTTTTATTCCGCCTCCATAGTTATTGATTTAAGTGACAAAAAAGTAACCAAAACTTGTCAATAAATCTATTTTGCTTATTTTATGTAGCGATAAATATGCTTTTTTTGAGCTATTTATTTTTTCTACAGGTATTTCACTAAAGCACATTAATCAAGATCTATAACCTCGGAAAATTATCAAGTTATACTTGAATTGAATAAAAATTATTGAGCGATGTTTTTTGATTATCAATTCTAAGTAATATATTGTAATTCAAATCAAACATAGATTAAATACTTACGTATTTTTACTAGTAGCAATCTTGTTTGAAGGTTCTTGTCAATATATTCATGTTATTTCACCATAACTTTACTAAAACTTTAAGATATATCCCTGTTCGATCTACTATAAATTTTTTATAACAGTAATTACTAAGATATAAATTTTAAAGAAAACCCTAGCTTATACCTCTTTTATAAAAAAAATATGACTAACTTGCAGAAAAATAACGGTTCTTATTCCAATCAACGAGCTGAATTTGACTTTAAAGCGGAAGAATATTTCACTAAACTTAAACGTCGTTGGCTTCCAGCGTTATCTGTTTTTATTGTCACTGTTGGTACTACACTGTTCCTTACTAGTTTTTTAGAAAAAAATTATAAATCTGAAGGGAAAATTCTGTTTAAAAAAAATGCCCCTAATTCTCTACTAGATTTAAGCAAAAACACTAACGAGTTCGATTCTCTACTAAACACCCAAACTCCATTAAGTACAGAGCGATTGAGAATAACTTCAGAGCCTGTTTTACAGCAAACTATAGACCAATTAAAGTTAGAAGGTGCAGATGGACAGCCTCTTAAAGTCAAGGAGTTAAAAGAAAAACTATCAGTCGAAATCGTTGGTGGTACTGACGTTATTGCCATTGAGTATAAAGATCCAGACCCGATAATTTCTTCTAAAGTTGTCAACACTTTAATGGATGTATATGTGAAGGAACAGGTGCGCAGTAATAAATCAGCAACCGCTAGTGCTGATGCTTTTATTACCAATGCTATACCCAAAACTGAGAGTAAGCTTCAAGGTTTAGAATCCCGTTTACAAAATTTTTATGAGCAAAATCAGGTTGTAGATTTAGCTGAAGAAAAGAAGATTTTAGTTGCTGAGATTCGGAACTCTTAATCGCCAAATTTCCTCAGTAGGTGCGGAGTTACAGGGAAAAAAGGCACAAACAGGCAGTTTGCAAAATCAGTTAGGCTTAAATCTCAAACAGTCAATTTCAGCGGTTCAACTGGGAAATACACCTCAAGTTCAAAGTATTCTACAACAGCTCAACACAACTGAAACTGAACTATCCCAAGAACGTCAAAGATTTAATGATAATCACCCAGCCGTAGCCAGTCTCCAAGAGAAAAAACAGGCATTAAATTCTCAATTACAAGGACTAATCCGACAATATGTTGGGGCCAAAGTTTCAGAAGGATTATTGCAAAGTGGTAATTTAAAAGACAATCAGCTCGAGACATTTATTAATCTCAAAATAGACGAACTAAGTCTACAAACTGAATTATCTTCTTTGTCTCAATATCAGCAAGTTTATTTGAATAGAGCCAAACAAATACCAAGACTAGAAAAGCAAGAACAGTCGCTACTAAGAGAAGTAGAGAGCGCCCGCTCTACTTACAACACCTTGCTAGACAACAAGTCTGATATTGACGTTCTCGTAAATCAGCAAACTGGTAATGCTCAAATTATAGAATCTGGTCAAGTTCCTGAAGAAGGCAGCACAGGTCGTATCCCATTAGTGATTCTGGGTGTTTTGATGGGATTTTTCCTCTCAAATCTGACTGTTATCTTACTTGAGATGCAGGATTGTACTTTAAAAACAATTCCAGAAATCAAGCAGAGATTTGGCTATCAAGTATTGGGTATTGTTCCGCTCGATCTGCTCCAAGATAGTCAAGGGGGAATCGTAGTTCAAAGAGAACCTGATTCATTTGCCAGTGAAATCTATCGGATGATTCAGACAAATCTCAAATTCTTAGCTGTTAAACGACAGCCTAAAGTTATTTTGATAACTAGTTCGGTTCCTGGTGAAGGAAAGTCAACTGTAGCCGCCAATTTAGCCGCAGCTATGGCTCAATTGGGTCGAAAAGTCTTATTAATTGATGGTGACTTAAGAAAAGCATCGCAACATCATTTATGGCAAATAGACAACAAAGCTGGAGTTAAGGATATTGTGGCACACAAAACGCCTCTAGCCCAGATTGTCACTCAGCCTATGAAACAATTAGACGTACTGACATCAGGCACAATTGCACCAAATCCTCTGGCTTTCTTAGATTCTTCAGAAATGAGTGAGTTAGTTTCTGCCGCCAGAAAAGAATATGAGCTAATCGTCATTGATGCTCCGCCCTTGGCAATTACAGCTGATGTCTTAACCTTAAGTAAACTAGCTGATGGTATTGTTTTCGTGAGTCGCCCAGGGATTGTCGAAAATGAAAGTGCTGAATTAGCGAAAGAAACTTTGGCTAATGCTAATCTAACTAAGCAAGTTTTAGGAATGGTCATCAATGGTGTCAAACCAAAAGAATTTGACCGTTACTCCTACCATGCTAAATATAGTAAGAGCTACTTTTCTGGTTCTCCTGAGAGTAACCATTCTAAAACAGCAACTGCCTAAATTTACATATTTTTGACATGAGGCTCGTAGATAGATAGTAATCTAAAGTAATTCTTTTTTACGAAATAATGAAAAAATCAACTATCGTATTGGGCTTAGATGCAGCAGAACCTCGATTAATTGAAGAGTGGATGGCAGCAGGACATCTGCCTAACTTGAGTAAGATCTCCCAGGAAGGAACCTATAGTCGTCTAAACAATACGGTAAAATACTGTGATGAACCGACTGAATACTCAACCACTGAGCCTTTGTGGGCTACCTTTTCTACTGGTTGTCGTGCTGATACTTTAGGTTATTGGGATACTGTCAGCTACAATCCAGATAATTATGAGATTGTCTGTGACATAGTCAAGAGTGGTTATGACTATCAAGAATATGCTCCTTTCTATGCTCTTGGAGAAGATTACAAAGTAGCGGTTTTGGATGTTCCCGTAACTACCCTTTCTAATGATGTGAACGGAGTTCAAATTCTTGGCTGGGGCGGGCATTATCCTTATACCGTTAGTGCGTCCAATCCTCCTGAAATATTTGCCGGCGTAGTTGAGAAATATGGTAGAAATCCAGTACTGCACAACGATAATGGACTTTGGTGGAACCCAGAGTATGTTACTTGGATTCAGCAAGCATTAACCAAGAGTATTGAGGGACATTCAGCGATCGCTCGTGACCTGTTGAAGCGCGATCGCTGGGATTTGTTCCTCATGGTGTTTGGAGAAACCCATACTGTTGGTCACGATTTGTATAGTCATAGCCAAGCAGACCACCCTACCTATAATCATCTGACTCAAAATGGTACTAAGCCCGATCCTGTATTGAGTACTTACCAGCAGGTTGATACCGCCATCGGTGAAATTCTGGCAGAAGCTCCTCAAGATGCCAACGTACTCTGCTTTTCTGTTCATGGCATGGCGGCTAACTTTACTGATTTACTGAGTATGGCGGTATTGCCAGAACTAATGTATCGCTTTCATTACGGTAAGGCAGCGATCGCTCCAGGAGAAGTCGGTTCTACTCCAGGTCCAATTGTCACTAAGCCCATTAGGAATGCTTGGCCTGGGGAAGTATGGAGTCAAGTTTATGAGCCTAATCCATTGAAGAAGCTATTTCGCACCTGGACTCATAAAAAATTCTTGAGAGATCCCAAACATGGCTTGCTCTCTCCCTATAGCTTACTTGATGAACCGATTGAACAAGAATTAGCTATGGGCTGGATGCCAGGTATGTGGTATTCTCGCCTCTGGCCCGAAATGAAAGCATTTGCGCTTCCTGCCTTCACCAATGGACATATTCGGCTCAACCTCAAGGGACGCGATCGCGACGGAATTGTCGAACCAGCAGAATATCATGCTTTATGCGCCGAATTGAGCGAATTACTCTATGAACTGACGGATGCTAGAACGGGCAACAAAATTGTTAAGCAGGTTGTTGTTACCCGTACTAATCCATTGGATAGCAATCCCAAATTGCCCGATGCGGACATTGTAGTTCTGTGGCAGGAGCCGATTACTGATGTCGTAGATAGCCCAAAATTAGGTAGAGTTGGACCATTAACTCACTGTCGTGCAGGAGGACATAAAAGCCAAGGTTTCCTCTTGGGAAAAGGACCAAATATTCCTCAAGGATCTGATTTGTCTCATGCTGAAACGGTAGACTTAGCCCCTACAATTTTAAATTTGATGAATGCTCAAGTCCCTGAATATTTAGATGGAAAAAATCTCTTGGCAAATGCATCTGTTTCAGTTTGAACTATTCAAAAATAGTTAAATGAATTTTTATCATAATAGCCAGCAAACTTATGACCCAAATCCAGAATAAAATTCTCAAATACTTTGAATTTATTTTTTCTCTACTTTCGCTACTGCATATATCCCAGGCTATTATTCCCATACTTCTAACCAAAGGATCGAATGAAGGGGATGGTGTAGACGTAAGAAGCCTCGATCTTTCGATCAATGCCAAACTCTCAGTATTAATCTATATTGTGGTGTTCATCCTATTGGCGATGAGATGGAAGAGGACTTTCTCAGTACTTTCACGCAATATTCTCTTATTAGTTTTACTTGGAGTAGTTGTTTTTTCTTGTTTCTGGTCAGTCAATCCTGACCAGACCCTAAGATTCAGTATTTATGCTGTTGGAGCTACTGGTTTTGGGCTATATATCGCAACTCGCTATACCCTTTCAGAACAGCTAAGGCTCCTTACCTGGCTTTACGGCTCCTTGCTAATTTTAAGCGTCTTATTTGCCCTGTTAATTCCCAGCTATGGACTTATGTCAGGTATTCATGAGGGTGCTTTACGGGGAGTGTTTACCCATAAAAACCAGTTTGGCGCATTTATGGCTCCAGGAGGCGTGGTTTTTATGCTCAATGCTTTTCGTGGCGATCGCTATAGCTGGCTTTATTGGGGTCTTTTGATACTTAACTGCGGAGCGATGGTTATGTCTCAATCAACAACAGCGATAGGTACTTTCGGCGTTATGCTAATCCTATGTATGATTTACCGCATTTTTCGCTGGCGCTATGAAGTCATGGTCTTTGCCATCTTAAGCGTAACTATTCTTGGTTTGGCTATGCTGATTTGGATTTCTGGATACGTTGCTTCAGACTCTTTGTTTAGCTTCTGTAGGCAAAGACGCAACTTTATCAGGTAGAACAGACATCTGGCGATACGTTTGGGATCAAATTCAAGTTACGTCCTTGGTTAGGTTACGGACTAGCTGCATTTTGGAATGGTTTTGATGGACCATCTGGCTATGTTCAGCTAGCGACGAGACTAGCGATAATTTATTCTCACAACGGATTTCTCGATATTTGGCTGTCTGTTGGCTTAGTCGGCTTGAGTATTTTTGTGGTTAGTTTTGTTAATACTACTGTCCAGTCTTTGGGGCTGCTCAGAAAAACTAATACCCCAGAAGGATTTTGGCCTCTTTTATTTTTGACCTATATCTTGCTATCCAATCTAACGGAAGGAACAATATCCAATTTCAATAGTTCTCTTTGGGCAATATATGCAGCCATATCTTATTCATTAATAATTGCCAAAAGAGACGATTATGCCATTGCCGAATGATTTAATTGGGATTGATAAGCTGAAATAGAAATTATGAATTTAGCACAGCTTAAAGTTAAAGTAACAAATCTATTTCAAAGCAATTTGGCACAAGACACCCTCTGGATGCTGTTTGCCAAGCTATTTAATGTAGTGATGCAGGCAGCATATTTTATTATCGTTGCTCGCGTATTGGGTAAAGAAAATTATGGTTCATTTATCGTAATTACTGCTGTTGCATCTATCATTTTTCCTTTTGTTCTTTGGGGAGGGGAACACCTACTAGTAAAAAATGTTTCTACTAATCGAGCAGCTTTTGGTGCCTATTGGGGAAATGGTTTGTTACTGCTAACTACAAATGGTGCTATTTTTACGATCGCTCTTTTGCTGCTCTCCCCAATATTTTTTCCTCAAGATGTTCACTGGGGTGCAATATTGCTAATTCTGCTAGCGGATCTAATTTGCTTGGCGCTTTTAGACTTGGCAAATAAAGCGTTAATGGCGGCTAACATGATTCATAAAACAGCCCAGTTAGGAATTTTAAACACCTGTAGTAAGCTCCTTGCGGCATTATATTTAGCTACTTTTTTTACCAATCCCAATGTTGCAACCTGGGGTTATCTATATTTTTCTAGTTCGGCAATTATGGCGATAGTTTCGATTGTTTTAGTAAATAAAATGGTGGGTTATCCTCGTCCTGTATGGTCCGAACTTAAATCTAATCTGGTTCAAGGTTTTTATTTCTCTATTAGTACTTCAGCCAATAATATTAACGCTAATTTAGATAAGTCGATGTTGGGAAAGTTAGCCAGCGTTGGTGCTGCTGGTATCTATGGCTCGGCATACCGTTTTATCGATGTGGGCAGTGTTCCCGTGTTAGCGTTATTTGGAGCCTCCTATACCAGATTTTTCAAGCATGGAGCGTCGGGGATCAAAGGCAGTTTAGGCTTTGGCAAACGTTTATTACCAATCTTATCTCTATATGCGATCGCCAGCGTTATCGGCTATTGGCTATTGGCTCCTTACGTCCCCTTTATTTTAGGCGAGGAATATCAAGAGGCAGTTGAAGCTCTGCTATGGTTATCTCCTCTACCAGCGATCGCCCCTTTTCAATACTTGGCAGCGGATATTCTAACAGGCTCGGGAAATCAAAAGGCTCGCAGCGTGGTTCAGGTAGGAGCCGCAATAATCAACGTCCTTTTGAATATTTGGCTGATTCCACAATTTTCTTGGAAAGGAGCCGCATGTGCCACTTTGATCTCTGATTCTCTTCGATTGGTTTGCCTATGGGGGATAGTTTTTATCTTCTATCGCCAAGCAACTAAGGAGGAATATTACCTGGATCAAACTGGATAACCTTTTTAATCGCAATCAATCACTGTCTAAAGCCAGATTTTACTTTGGTTTACGAAAAATTCATACAAGATATATCAAAAATTATTAATCAAAAGTTTAAATTTAATCTATTTTAAATTTATATATGAAATTGCAAAAATCCACTATGACCAATTTTACCTAACTCCAAGCTTAATTCATGCTGTTTAATTCCTTTGAGTTTATTTTTCTCTTCCTTCCCATTACGGTAGTGGTATTTTTCTGGATTGGTAATCGAGTAGAAAATGTAGAGCGTCAGCTGCCAATCCTCTGGTTAGTAATTGCTTCTCTCATTTTTTATGGAAGATGGAAACCACTTAATCTGGTATTAATTATTTTCTCAATGATAATTAATTATCGTCTAGGCAATTTATTAGGTAATGTAATTGAAAAACCTCTAGCCAATACTTAATCAAGGTTATGGATATCCGTTATTTTTGTATTACGCACCAGTTTTTAGTTATCTGGGAGTCATCCTTAAATTATTTACTCCTACTTATCTCTTGGCGCTCAAGTTCTCTATAGGACTTATGGTGGGGGTAGCAGCTATTGGTATGTATCGCCTGATGCGACAATCTGTAGGTAGTTTGTCAGCTCTCATCTCAGCATCTGCCTATACGCTATTACCTTATCACGCAGCTACACTGTATGTTAGGGGGTCATATGCAGAGGGGATGACTTGGGCAATCCTCCCATGGCTATTATATTTTTGGGCGTCTTCCAAAGAGAGATAATCGCTCTATTGTAATTACCTCAGTCATCACAGCATTATTTTTCATGAGTCATAATTCATTGCCTTTTGTTTTTGCACCGTTTTTGTTGATCTGGATTGTCATGTATTCAAAAGGGTTTAGTAAGCAAATCATTATTACGTCATTGTTGTCTACCTGTCTCTCGCTATGGTTTTTGCTCCCAGTGTTATTTGAGCGCGGCCTAGTCCAAATCGATCGGATCGCAAGTCTCACTGTTTATAGTGACCACTTTTTGTCCCTTGGTCAGCTATGGCATTCACCTTGGGGTTATGGTGGATCAGCACCAGTTGGTCAGGTAGACGGTATGTCATTTATGCTAGGTAAATTTCAGATCATTCTTGCCAGTTTGACTCTAGTATTAGTAGTTAAAGCTAGGAAATGGGACAAGCGTATCTTATTTTTCCTCTCGATACTATTATTCTATTCTTTTATGACAACATCGATCTCAGCTCCAATTTGGTCAGTATTTAATGGTTTATCTATTCTGCAATTCCCTTGGCGTCTGTTAGCTTTTGCTAGTTTTGGACTCGCTGTACTAGCTGGATATTCAGTAGAGTTTATTTCCAAAAAGGCGCAGCTATTTTTTACACTACTTTCCATTAGTGGTTTGATCTTTTTCAATATTAAATTTTTTAGACCTGAGCGATATGTCAGTTATATAGATCAAGATTTTATTAATGAATCAGAGCTTAGGACTGTCGCAAAAAATAAGATTCCTGAGTACTTGCCTACTTGGATGCCTGCCTTCCCAATTTCTACCACCGATGACGGATATACTCGAACAGCTATCTCAGTTTCTGGTACAACACAGTATCTAGAGAGTGCTCCACTCACAATCAATGCTTCCTATATGCCGCAGTGGCAGCTCAAAGTCGATGGTAAGATTGAATCAATATATCCTAGTCCATACGGTACGATAGTCTCACGTAATTTCTTTGATCCAGGTGCACACCAATTTGAAATCAACTTGGAATCGCACACTTATCGAAAACATTGGACTCGGTATTTCTGCTATCGCAGTAGCTGTCATGATAGGATTACTCATTATATGAGTGAAATTTTGGACAATCTCAAGCATAGAGCAATTAAAGGGGTCTTTACCCTGACATTCCGTCGTCTTGTCCTCAAGATTATAGATACCGTTGGTATTATCACGCTCGCTAGACTCCTTTCACAAGAATCATTTGGAGTTTTTGGTATTGTTAGTTTTGTAGTCTTTACGTTTTTGTCTTTTTTCTCAGATGTAGGTTTTGGCGCAGCACTTATTCAAAAAGAAGAAGTGAGCGACGAGGATCTAAAGACTACTTTTACCATCCAACAGGGATTAGTAACTGTGATCTTACTCGTTGCTTGGGTTGTTGCGCCGTGGGTAGGCAAATTTTATAATTTAGGTGATAGTGGTGCCTGGCTAGTTCGCATACTTTCGCTGTCACTTTTTATTACCTCATTCAAAACTATTCCCTCTATCATGTTAGAGCGTCGCCTACGGTTTGAGCTCCTAATTATTCCAGAGATTATCGAGACCATCGCCTACAACGCAATCGCTGTTTATATGGCTTATCATGGGTACGGAGTCTGGAGTCTAGTCATTGCGGTGTTATCTCGCACTGTACTTGGCGCCATTGCACTCAATCTGATTGCCCCATGGCCAATTGGCTGGAAGCTAGACAAAAAATCAGCCAGTGAACTTCTCCACTTTGGTGTCCCATTCCAGCTCAACTCAGTGCTAGCACTTATCAAAGACAATATTACTCCGACCATTATCGCAGTTTGGTATGGTCCAGCCGCGGTTGGTTTTGTGAACGTTGCTCAGAACATTTCTAGTCGCCCCATGGAGATTAGTACAATTGTCTCTCGTATTACCTTCCCCACTTACTCACGTATCCAGGGGGACAAAGAGCGTCTCAAACGCTGGATCGAAAAATCCATTCATCTCATGAGTGTTGTTTATTTCCCTGCCATTATTGGTCTCATCGTGACTGCTTCTCCAATTCTCACTTTTCTTTATGCCGACAAAAGTGAAAAATGGCTACCTGCCTTACCTACTCTTCTCTGGTTCCTAGTCGCTGCTATTCCTGTTGTCATTACTACTACCTATACCAATGCAATTTACGCGACCGGTCACCCAAAGATCGTGCTCTCGCTCATGTTCCTTTACACTACCATGACTTGGGGACTAGGATTGCCGCTCATTCACTATTTTGGCTTTGTGGGTATCGCCATTACGGTCTGTATCATTACCTACACAACTTTTCCACTCGTACTCTATGCACTTAGACGAGTTGTGATCGTAGATACATTCGGTATGATCTGGCGACCATTTGTTTCGAGTTTGCTTATGGGTGGGGTAGTTCTGTATATTCGTGAGAGCTATGTCCACGGGTTATGGTCACTCCTAGGTACTGTTATTGTAGGCCTAATAGTTTACTCTGGTATCCTCTACGCCATTGATGGTAAATACCTAAAAGCCGAGCTTGGAGGGTTATTTCGCTCTCTCCTCGCGAGAGCTTAGTTTGTCTGTTAGAATATTGTTATGAAACCAGGTATTTCAGCTATTGTTGTTGTTCGTAATCAGGTTGATATCCTCAAAAACTGTCTAAAGTCGATCCATAATTGGGTGGACGAAATTATTATTATTGATCTCGAAAGCACAGAGGACATCAAGAGCTTAGTCTCATTTTACAAAACTAAGTATTATCCTCACAAATTAGTCCCAATTGTAGAGGAGGTAAGGCAAGAATCGTTGCGGTACGCAGAGTACGAATATGTTGTGTTTTTGGATCCAGACGAAATAATCCCAAGCACTTTAGCCAAAGATCTAAAAGCAAAAATTGGTGAAGGGACATTTGATTATTTTGTGACACCTCGTCAAAATTACGTTTTTGGTAAATGGGTAAATCATAGCCGTTGGTGGCCTGACATGCAGATCAGGATATTTCGCCAGGGCAAAGTTGTCTGGGGCAAAAAACTTCATTCTGAACCAGTCCCAGTAGGGGTAGGTCATACTTATCCAAGCGATGAGAATTACGCAATTCATCATGATAACTACCGCAATTTGGATGAATTTATCAGCAAAAATATGCGTTATGCCAAAGCTGATGCAATAAATCGAGTAGAGTCTAAAGATCCGTTGACTCTACTCCAGGCTATGCGTTTATCAGTCAGTGAGTTTATGAGTCGTTTTTTTGAGGGGTCTGGATATCGTGATGGGATGCACGGCTTGATTCTTGGGATTTTACAATCTTTTTATTACTTTATGGTATATGCCTATTACTGGGAAGCAAAAGGGTACGAAGAGCTAGAATCAGAGAGTAATATTAGGCAGTTCCCAAGAGCTTGGTTCTCGCATGGTCTGTCAGAATCTATGTATTGGGATAAAGCAAAAACGGTGATAAAAATTATTAAAGAAAAATTTGTTAGGAGAATGATAGGATGAAAAAGAATATGAAAAAAATCAAACACGCTGCAATACTTATCAATTTTCGTGACGCGAAAATGACCGCAGATTGCGTCAAGTCGATAGAAAGTTCCAAGGATGCTCCTCATATCATTGTTGTCGATAATGGCTCTTCGGATGAGTGTATCGCAGAGCTCAGGAGTCTTTGTCCTGGATTAGATTTAGTAGTAACTGGAGCAAATATTGGCTTTTCTGCAGGGAATAATGTTGGTATCAAAAAAGCTCTGAAAATGGGTGCAGAGGTCGTCTATATCATAAATAATGACACTATAGCCGATCGTGATTTATTTTTCCGTGCATATCGTTATGTCGCAGGAAAAAATAGAATCGCGGGTGCCAAAATTTATTATGGAAAAGGTTATGAATATCACGAGAGTCAGAAAGGGAAGGGGAATATTATTTGGTATGCTGGTGGATATTTTGATTGGAGTATGGCGGTATCTAGACATTTTGGTATTGACGAAGAGGACAATGGTCAGTATGACGAAATTAAGCCTGTCGATTTTATTACTGGTTGCTTTATCGCTGTGCCACGCCAAGTATTTAAGAAAATTGGTATGCTTGATGAGCCATTTTTCCTCTATCTAGAAGACAGTGATTATAGTCTCCACGCCAAAGCAGCTGGAATCGAAGTTATGTATAACCCCAATTTGGTTTTACACCATTGCAATGGTGGTAGTACTGGAGCTGCCTCGCCACTTGTTGACTATTACATGACACGTAATCGTTTCTTCATTGGTAAACGCTATGGTTCGTTTAGGTTACGGTTTGCTCTCTTGCGAGAAGCTGTCTTGCGTAACTGGAGCAACCCAATTCGTCGTGCCGCATTCCTCGATTATCTATTTGGTCGCATGGGCAATCGCAATGACTTGGTATTTAGTATTGTAAAAAAGATGACTAAATGAAAATTGTGCTACCCTGGTTGCGCAAAATTACCCTGGTTTCAATCATTTTATTCATGGGTCTCATGTGGAGCGGACTAGGTCGTGATTATCTCTACGATTGGGACGAAGGAATCTATGCAACAATTGGCAGAGAAATGGTTCAATCTGGCAATATACTCACACCTACCTGGAATGGAGATCTTTGGCTAGAAAAACCACCAGTAATCGCCTGGGTTACATCACTTGGTATCAAGGTCGCAGGGAGTAATGAGCTTGGTGCCAGGTTGTTTATGCCACTCTTTGCAGGTCTTACTCTGTATGCCATTTTCAAGATAGGAGAGATTCTTGGCGGGACTCTGATGGGGACAGCTAGTATGGCTATGCTTGGATTCTTCAATTTATTTGTTTCGCGCGCTCGTACGCTAAACTCTGATGGGATGCTACTTGCTGCCACAACTTGGTCACTATGGCTTCTTGTTGCAAATGCACCTGCTTGGACAGTCGGAGTGGCAATGGGGCTTGCGATCATGGTCAAAGGTCCAGCAGCTTTGCTCGGGATTTTTATTGCCTTGCCGATATTGATGAAAAAAAGTCCCAAGTACTTATCACTTCTCACTTTATACTTATCACTTGTTGTGCTCCCATGGCATCTTTATGCCTTATTTGCACACGGCTGGCAATTTGTTACACCATATATTATGGAGCAAGTAATTAGGCGTGCTACTGTACCTATAGAATTTCATACTGAAAGTCGTTGGTTTTATTTGAACTTTATTTACAAAGACTTGGGACTTGGCGTAGTACTCGTGACCATCTATAGTTTGGCCTTAATGCTTAAAACATGGGTACAAAAAAAAGAAGTAAACAATTTGATATTAATTCTCTGGTGGATCATGATCCCAATTATTTTGTTTACGCTCGCCAAAACTAGATTATCTTGGTATATTTTGCCAGTTTATCCAGCTATTGCCCTAGCGGTTGGATATGGGCTTACTTATTTTGCGCAAGGAGAAAGTTTCGAGGTCAGTTCTGAGTATTTTGGTCATTGGGATGATAACTCAGATGTTATGGCATGGATACCAGTATGTGTCGCCGGGACGCACAGCGTCAGTTTTGTCAGATACGCTACAAGTAGCAAGTGAACTAAGCAACTATCCGGGTACAGAACTCGCGATGTTGGTCTCACCAAACGAGCGTGTCGCAGAAGCTATTTTGCCAAAGGATCAGACCATTAGTTCTAGTTTTCGTTATGGTGGGGCACCTAGTGTAGTTTGGTATAGCCACAAACACGTGGTTTATTATTACAACTATGACGACTTCACTAGGGATATCTTGGGTAATAACAAAATTACTACAATAATTGTTTCAGTTGCCGATAAAGACAAAGTGCCTGCAGGATTCAAATTAGTTGTCGAAACAAAAGATTATTTAGGCTACATTTCAGGAGAGACTTATGCTCTCCGTTAGTACTCAAATATCGAGAGATGATTCTCTCTCAACCTTTGCTTCAATGTTGAAAAGTGTCGCTTTCGCAGATGAACTGATCATTTTTAACATGGAAAGAGACGACAAAGCAGCGCTTGAATTGTTTATTAAATTTAAAGCACGAGTTATTAATGTCAAAACTCCAAAAATTGTCGAAACTATCAGGGAGAGGGAGGTCAAAGAGGCAAAAGGGGATTGGGTTTTGATCATGGATTACGACGAAATAATCCCCTTAGAGTTAGCAGGTGAGATAGATGCGATTATAGGCAATCAGGCCTCATGCTCTGCCTATCTCATTGGACGAGATAATTTTTCTTTGGGATATCCTATGACCCATGGTGGTTGGGAAAGAGATTATGTTGTAAGACTAATACGAAAAAAAGATTTTATTTCATGGCCGACTAATATCCATAGTTCGCCACAGGTTATGGGCACAATCATTAAGACAATTCATGCTATGGAGCATCACAAAGACGATAGTTTGGAGCAAATGGTGGAAAAAACTAATCGTTATTCAGATATCGAAGCGACTCAGTTTTATGCAGGCAATATGGCGCGAGTTACACCTCTTACTTTAATGAGGAAATGGTGGATGGAGTCGTTTAGGCGCGGAGTACTAAGGAGAGGATTGTTAGATGGCCAGATTGGTCTTATTCAGTCACTTTACCAAGGATTCTCTGTTTTCATTTCCTATGCCAAGCTCTACGAAAAACAAATATCGAAGAGAATCTCAACAAATACAAACTTAAATAAATAATTCGTCTTGACCCCAGTTCCTTGGATTGTCCTCAATATATTGCCTAAAATGATTTAATTCCCCTTCGTCACGAATAATATGTTCGTAATAATTACGTTGCCATAATTATTTAATGATCACACGGGCGGGAGAACCCCGCCCCTACACGGTTATATTCTTTTGTTGTTTGACATTTGAAATATGCAATTAATGGACCCAATGTAGGGGCGGGGTTCTCCCGCCCATTTTTTGATGGTGATAATCCCATGTAGATGATTTGGCATGATTTGAAATGAATCTAAGGATATATTGTGATGTTGTGGCATCGAATGCCATATCTTTTCAATTATATTGCCGTATATATTTTTTTGCATGACCAAGGTTTCATCATTCCGACCGCACTGGAGGAATCTTTACAAGATTAGATCTCTCGACTTCGCTCGAGATGACGATCGCTCTGGGTACTAAATGATAGAAGTTAGGTGGTATCCGAATGGTATGACGAGATGGCAGGTCGCGATACATGCCGATATTGTGACATAATCAAGTAAACATAACTTTATAAGGTGATAGGATAATAATATGAATATCAATAATAAATTCATAGATAAATTGGCACTTATATATCTAGTGGACGGTAAATTACTCATGACTCTGAGTCGTGGTAAGTCAACCTATTACATACCAGGAGGAAAAAGAGAGGGAACCGAGACAGATATTGAGGCTCTAAGTCGCGAAGTCAAAGAGGAGCTACAAGTAGATCTGGTAATTCCAAGTATCAAACCATATGGAGTCTTTGAAGCTCAGGCACATGATAAGCCAATAGGCACAATAGTTCGGATGACTTGTTATGTAGCAAACTTTAATGACGATCTCGTTCCAGGAATGGAAATCGAAAAACTGGCATATTTCACATATGCAGAGCGCAGTATTGTTGGTCCGGTAGATCAACTAATTTTTGATGATCTAAAATCCAAAGGATTATTGATATGAAAAAAGCCCTTATAGTCTCTCCTTATTTAGATCATTTAGGTGGTGGTGAGCGCTATATGCTCTCCGTCGCCGAAGTCCTCGAATCTCTTGGACATGAGATTCATTTCGCCTGGGATAATTTAGAAGAAGTCACAAGCCTTGCAGGTATGCTCGGGATCAAACTAGTTTCTCCTCGTCTTGATCCAGTTATCAAAAAACTTTATTTTGAGAGCAACCCACTATCGATGTATCAAGCGACTCGTGCCTATGATATCGTTGTCTATCTCTCCGATGGTTCTATACCGCTTCTTGGTGGCAAATGTAATATCCTGCATATGCAGGTACCATTCCACGGCGTCGGAGGCAGGTCATGGAAGAATCAGTTAAAGAAAAAATTTATTAATCATGTTATCGTTAACTCCAAGTTTACAAAGGAAGTTATCGACAAAGAATTCGGAATCAACTCCACGATTCTTTATCCACCGGTCAAGAGGATTACCCGTACTGCTCCCAAGGAAAATATCATCCTCTCAGTAGGCCGCTTCGAACCATCGTTAAATGCCAAAAAGCAAGATGTTTTGATTGATGTGTGGCATGCTATGTCATCAGAATTACCAGGATGGAAACTCATCTTAGCCGGTGCCTCAGCTAGTGACGACTGGCTCAAACAATTAGAAACTCGTGCAGAGGGATTGCCTATAGAGTTTGCAGTCAATGCTAGTTATGACAAACTCTGCGATCTATACGCTCGCGCCTCTATCTATTGGCACGCAGCCGGTTACGGGATCGACGAGCACAAGAACCCCGAGCTCACGGAGCACTTTGGCATCAGTACGGTCGAGGCCGTTTCTGCTGGCTGTATCCCTCTCGTTGTTCCTCGTGGTGGTCAGAGTGAAATCGTCAGTAATCCAGATCTCCACTGGACTACCAAAGAAGAGCTATTAGAGAAAACACTTGCCCTTATAGCAAACGTAGATAAAGCAAAATATTTGAGCGAAATCAAAATAGATGTTTATACCGATATGGCTTTTGGGGACAATCTAGCCAAACTCATTATATGAAAAATAAACTGTATATTTTCCTATCCATTCTCATCATCGGGTTTGGTCTATTCTTGCGGTTATACATAATCGAAAACAGAGCTCCCTTTGACTGGGATCAAAATCGCGACTATGTCGCCATAACAGGAATAGCCAGTGGCAAAGCCACACTCATTGGTCCGGTTGCAAAAGGTGAGGGGGGATTTTTCCTAGGTCCTCTATATTATTATCTCGTTACCCCAGCATATCTCTTCATGGGCGGTAGTCCACTAGCGCTCCCTGTCACCAGTGTGATCCTTGATGTCATGGCAATAGTTGCCATCCTTGGTTTATTTCATAGCATTATTGGTGACCACAAGACATTGGTGCTCGCCTCTATCTGGTCATTTTCATGGTTCGCTATCGAGATGTCGCGCATATCATGGAACGTCGCCTTGGTCCCTATATGGTCCATAATATTGCTATGTTTTTTGACACAAAAAAAGTCACTTTCTATCACTAAAGTTGGGCTACTAGGATTCCTCGTTGGACTTAGTTGGCATATTCACGCTGCCCTCATCCCTATCTCACTGGTAGTTCTACTATTTAACTGGAAATCATGGGCCTTGGGTTGGAAGTATCTTGTAGCGCTTATCATGGGTTATGGCCTCCCTTTGATACCACTTATTGTATTTGACTTGCGTCACTCTGGTCTCAATTATCACTTACTAGCACAAATGATTACTGGGAGTACTCATGTCACTACGTCATTCCCCAAGCTACTAGAAGCCATCATGCTACGACTAGGCAAGAATACTCAGAGTTTGCTCCTGGGTATTAGTAGTTACAATTTGGTCCTTGGATATTTCGTAACCATTGGGGCATTACTGGCTACGTTATTTAGTCGTGGCATTTATCGTCTTTCTGGTCTCATTATTATTTTAAATATTATAGCTATATTTGCTCTCAAAGAAATTGCTTTTCCCGAATATTATTTTGCCATCAGCTATATCCCGACCCTGATTATATTTCTTGGCACTATTTCATATTTTACAAAAAATAACGTGATTATTTTGATCATCATTACTTTGTTTCTAATCTCTCAAAACTCAAGGAAATATTCCTTTGAGGAAACTTCATTTTCGCTTAGTCGCAAAGTTAGTGTGGCCAAGTTCATGAGAAGTTTGGATACCCCATCGATTTGAGCGACGATCATGGCTCCTGGCAGAGAGGGGGGGATAGTCGCCTTCTATAAGTTATACGGAGGATCTCTGGATCAGAATAGTAAACTAAAGGTAGTTGTAACCGATCAGAGTGAAGGTCTTATTATCGAGGGAGGTGAGCTCACTACCATCATCGGTAACTTTGGTGGGATTAGAGTAGCCAAAATTGTAGTACAATAAAAATCTATGAAAAAACAAAAGTCTGTCAGTGTAGTCATACCGTCCTGGAACAGTGAATCTCAGATGAAGCAAAATTTACCTTATGTCTTTGCCGCTGCAAAGCAGGTAAATGCTGAGATCGTCATAGTAGACGACAACTCTCAGTTTGATAAATCAGCAGATTATGTCAGGTCTCTTGGAGACAAAGTCAGATTTTATGAGAACAAAGAAAATGGTGGTTTTTCTTTTACTGTAAACAGAGGGGTAAGTCTTGCAAAAGGAGACCTCATTATGCTTCTCAATACAGATGTCCGACCGAGTCCAGATTGTTTTATTAATGCACTCAAATATTTCGAAGACGAATCAGTCTATGCTCTAAATTTTAATAGTAAAGAAGCTTGGATGGGCGGCGAGTGGAAAGATGGTCTCTTCCATCACTTCAAGGTAGAACCTACTGATCAAAATAAAAACAAAGTAAATCCTAGTCTTTGGGCTTCAGGTGGTCAAGGAGCGTTTGACCGTAGTAAATGGTTAAAGCTCGGTGGTATGGATCTACTATACAAACCATTTTACTGGGAAGATACCGATATGGGTTTTAACGCTTGGAAGAGGGGCTGGCAAGTCCTCTGGGCACCAGAGTGTATGGTAGTCCACGATCATCAAAAGAGTGTCATAGCCAGCAACTTTACCAAGGAGTTTGTGATGGCAACCGCTCAGCGCAATCAATTCCTTTTCATCTGGAAAAATGTTACTGATCCAAAATTTATGTTTTCACATATCATTAGGTTGCCTTATTTCCTTTTCAAATTTCCACTTCCAGTACTGCGTGCTATCACCTATATTCCAAGTGTAATAGCAAAGCGAGCCAAAGCCAAAAAGTACTGGGTCAAAGAAGATCGTGATATCCTAAAGCTATGGACACGATAAAGCGGATTTTTGCTTGGTCACAGTCTCATCTTTTAATCTTAATTATTACTCTGGCTCTCGTGCTCCGTGTTGTAAACTTGTCTACTAACCCCCCAGGTCTCAACTGGGACGAAGTATCGATGGGCTACTCAGCGTATTCGCTCTTAAAAACTGGTGCTGACGAGTGGGGAGTCAAATACCCAATCCTCTTCCGTTCATATGGCGAGTGGAAGTCTCCGGTGTACATCTATCTCCTTATGCCTTTTATCAAGATCTTTGGCTTAAGCGCTTGGGGGGTACGCCTGCCAGCCGCTCTCTTTGGAGTGATATCAGTTTATCTGACCTACTTGATCGGTCGCAAACTATATAGCGACAAAGTTGGTCTCTGGGCGGCCTTTTTACTAGCTGTCTCTCCATGGCACCTCATGCTTAGTCGTCCTGGATACGAAGCTGGTGTAGCACTTGCGCTCGTCCTAACTGGTATTTATCTCATGCTAAAAGAAAAGCCAATACTCTCCGCTCTCCCATTTGGACTTGCTATCCATACATATCATAGTGCCAAGATTATCGTCCCTATCATAGTCGTCTACTTTGCTATTACTAGTTTCAAGAAGTTAGGCTTTAAAAAACTATTTATAACGGCTCTAATTTTGGGGTTATTTGCGTTGCCGATAGTCATGGATCTAATGAGCGGCAAATCGCAAAAACGCTACGCCCAGGTTGGTATCACAACTGACGCCGAGCTTGTAGAAAGGTTCTTCAAGTATCGTAATACTTTCCCCCTAGGAGATCTTGGAGGTAAATTAGTTTTTAATAAATACACTTTTTTCTTAGTAAAAGGCTTCTCAAATTGGACATCTTATCTTTCACCTCATTTTCTTTTAGGTCCAGAAAGTATTAGGTCTCAGCACAGCATACCGTTTCGAGGAGTGCTTTATTTTACCGAATTTGGACTTATGGTTTACGGATTGCTCACTATCCTCAAAAAAGAGCGTGGGATTGGATGTTATCTACCTATTATTATGATTGCTATTGGATTTATTCCTCCTGCACTTACCAAAGATGCTTATCACGTCTTGCGTAGTATTCTCACTCTCCCTTGGTGGCAAATCCTTGCAGCCATTGGTCTAGTTGAACTCCAAAAAAATAAATTCAAATATTTGAAATTTGTTTATTGGTTATTGATCATGGAAGTAGTTATCTTTGTTATGACTTACTTCCTGTGGTATCCCAAAGCCTTTGCCAAAGATTGGCAGTTTGGTTACAAAGAAGTGGTGCAATATATTGGGCAAACTTCTACTAATTACGACAAAGTAGTTTTTACAAAAACTTACGGTGAACCTCAAATTTTTGTGGCATTTTATTCTCGACTAGACCCAATAATTTATCAAGAAGCTAGTAAACATTGGTTAACTTACGAATCGCTTGGGTTTCCTTGGCTTGATCAGCTACCAAGTTACAACTTAGATAAATTTACATTTGAAAATATCAGATATATGGGCGGCAATCGTGACGCTAGAATATTATATGTTGGTAAACTAGATGATTTTTGGGCAGATACTCACATTCTTAAAAAGATTGATTTTCCGGACAGAACTAATGCTTTTACACTTACTGACGGTCAGTGAGCTATACTTAACTTATGGAACCAATAAAGGTCAATTTATCAGTGGCTCTAGCAGTATATAACGAAGAGAGTAATCTCCGTGCCTGCCTGGAATCAGTTAGAGCTCTTACAGATGAGATAATGATTGTCGACGGGGGATCTGGTGACAAGACAGTAGAAATTGCGCATAGTTTTGGTGCCAAGGTCATGATTGAAGAGAATAGGGCCAATTTTCATATTAACAAGCAGCATGCCATAGATGCCTGCACTCATGACTGGATACTCCAGCTAGATGCTGACGAGCGAGTCAGTTCTATGCTTCTAGAAGAGATTAGACGAGTCATTACTGGCGACCCCAAGGTAGCTGCAGATGCGTATTATCTTAAGCGTCGTAATTACTTCTTAGGTAAGTGGATGAATAAAGGGGGGATGTATCCAGACCCAGTAATTCGCTTATTTCGCCGTGGCCGTGCTCACTTGCCTCAAGCTAGTGTTCACGAAATTATGTCGGTAGATGGCACTACTAAGTGGCTAGAGAACGACCTATTACATATTGCAGATCCCAACTTTACTAGGTATTTATTGCGTTCTAATAGATATACTTCACTCCAAGCTGCTGATTGGATCAAAGAGGGCAAGATTGGGACAGATACATGGAGTATTCTGCTTTACATGATCGTCAAGCCTTTCATTCGCTTTATCGAGATCTATCTCCGTCACAAAGGGTTTCAAGATGGTTTCCCTGGATTTGTTTTTGCATGGTACTCGGGCTTCATATAGCCAGCTCGTATGTGAAATACTGGGAAAAAAAGACTGGACCAAGGCACTCAGTGAAATGATTAAGTTTTTTACCATATGCATGGCAGTTTTCACTTATAGTAATTGGAGCTACTTTTGATTTCATCAATATTTCCACTCTGGTTGGTACACATTCACATGACGGGAGTCTATCATATTCTTCGTACCGAAGAAGCACTCAGAATGCTCAAACTGGGGCAGTTCCCACTCAGGTGGGCAGGGACGCTAGACCAAGGTTATGGTATCCCACTTTTTAACTTTGTTTACCCACTCCCATATTATTTTTCAGCAATTTTCAGCCTATTTATTGGGTCAGTTTGGGCTGTAAAAACAGTTACTATACTTAGTTATCTAATGGGCGGAATAGGTATTTACATCCTTTGTGGAAACAAAAATAGATTTATTGGTGTCGCACTAGCACTTATATACTTGATGACTCCGTACCAATTTTTAAATATTTTTGTTAGAGGCGCATTAGGAGAAATTATGGCCATGGGCCTTATGCCATGGGTTTTAGTCATGTTTACCTGGTTATCCCAAAAGGAGGAAAAGCTAAAATGGTACTATCCAATACCGCTCGCACTTCTGCTATTAGCACATAATTTTTTGGGGATATTATTCGCGGTATTTTTAATAGGCTACGCAATTTTTCAGTCAGAGAATAAAAAAAACATCTTTGTCTCTCTAATCATTTCCTTCTGCCTAGCTTCTTTTTTTATATTGCCAATGATTTTGGAGAGAGGGAATCTATACTCTCTAGATAAGCAGATTTTTACCTTTGATTACTCACAACATTTTGTTTATATCAAGCAAATGATTTATAGCAAATGGGATTATTGGTATTCTGTCCCAGGAGATACTGACGGAATGTCTTTTCAGCTAGGGTTCGCTCAGATGGCTTTATCAGTTCTTGGCATAGGTGCAATTATTTTTACCAAGAAACGTACTTGGTCCAGTTTGTACTTAGTTTTTGCCTATATTGGGTCATTATTTTTGATGAACGCAAAGTCGTTTGAGATTTGGAAAAATGTAAGTATTTTGCAGACTGTCCAGTTTCCTTGGAGACTTCTGTTTATGGCAGCTATTCTTACTCCATTGCTAGGTTATGCATTTATCATACGTATAAAATCTGTGAGATTTCAAACTATCTTTTTATGTTTGATTCTTGTTCTTTCTTTTTGGAATGTTCGTAATTATCGTCGTCCTATGAAGTTGTTTACAGAACAAGAATATACCGACCTTTACCTTCTCAATTTAGGTAAAACTACAACTACATTTCGGACCGAGATATTGCCCAAGTGGAGTGTGCTGAATGAAAGATACAAATCCGAAGAATTACTAGTAAATTCTGGTAATATGACAATCGATTCCCTCAAAACAGATGCGCTGTCATTGTCTACAACTATCAACAATAAGCCAAATGAAAGCGCTGGGAGAATTACTTTTTTACGCAATTATTACCCAGGTTGGATAGCAATTATGGATGGTAAGACCAAGATAGAGTTAACTCCAACAGACGAAGGTGTGATTTCAATGAAGCCTGCTCTAGGTATTCATACTTACGTTATTAAAATGGCAAGTACCTGGTTAGAGTGGGTAGCAAATCTAATTAGTTTAATATCAATAGTTTGTCTAGTGTATTTATGGCAAAAAAACAAAAACCAAAACAAATAAGTCTCAGGGTCGAGATAGTCGCCAAGTCTCCCTACGCCGGCAGTGGTCCTCGTGGAGTCGATGTTTATGCGACCAATCTATTTAACGAGCTAGCTAGTACTCATAGTAGAGACAAGACTTTTCTCTCCCGTGACAAAGAGGGGACTCAGTCTGTAGACATTGTTCACTATACTTTTTTTGATCCATTTTTCCTCACACTGTGGGGTCGTAAACCGAAGGCCAAATATGTGGTAACTGTTCATGATCTGATTCCACTAAGGTTCGAGGCGCATTTTCCTGTAGGCATGCGTGGGAGATTCAAGTGGCTACTCCAAAAGAGAGCTTTGTCGCAAGCATCAGCAATTATTACAGATTCTGAGTGCAGTAAAAATGATATCGCTGAGTTGGTTGGTATCTCGAAAGATAAGATCTTTGTTGTACCTCTTGCCGCCGGTCATACGACAGTAAACGAAAAGATGGTCAAAATGGTTCGTTCCGAGTATCATCTACCAGAAAAGTATTTATTATATGTAGGTGACATCAACTGGAACAAGAATATTCCAGGTCTTATTAGAGCGTTTGGAGCACTTAACTTGCCTGACATCCATCTGGTACTTGTAGGCAAAGCATTTGAGAGTAGTAAAGGGACTCGTGAATACAAAGAAATAGAAGAAGTTATTGCCTCTGTAGGAATAAATAATATTCACATGCTAGGTTTTGTTCCTTCTCACCATCTTCCAGCGATTTACCGTGGCTCGATTCTTTATGTCCAACCATCATGGTACGAAGGCTTTGGATTTCCAGTACTTGAGGCCATGGAACAAGAAACTCCTGTGGCCTGTGCTCGTACTGGTAGTCTACCAGAGGTTGCTGGTGACTTTGCTCACTACTTTGACCCTAGTGATGAAAACGGCATGGTAACAATCTTAAAAGATCTACTCAAAAACAAAGAAAAGCGAGAAAAATATATTGAGGAAGGTAGGAAATGGGCACGCACATTTAGTTGGGAGAAAGTAGTAGAGGAAACGCACAGGGTTTATGAAAAAATTGTTGGCTAATCTCAAATCTATTTCTCCATATTATTTCATATGGATCATCACAATTCTTGTAGTTGGGATCTGGTCCATTCGCAGTCTTCCATTTACGCCATCTTTCCCATATTATGGTGATTTATCGAACAGATATTCACGTGAGGTGGCCTCATTTGCACATTTTGATGGTATTCATTATCTACGTCTTATAAACAAAGGGTATGATGATACAGGATCACAAGCTTTTTTCCCTGTTTATCCGCTGATTATTTACACTCTCAGTTTTGGGGTATTTGATCCACTTTATGTCGCCATAGTTTTAAATGTCACATTAGTTTTTGCCAGTTTGATACTAATAACTAATCAATTGACGGACAGTCATAGAACCAAGTTTCTACTACTTTTCTTGAGTTTCCCCACTAGTTTTTATTTGATCACCAATTATACTGAGTCGCTTTTTATTTTCTTAGTTTCATTGTTTTTTTATTTTTCAAAAAAGAAAAAATATTTGCTCGCAGCTATCGTGGCAGGCATCGCTTCAGCAACTAGAGTAGTTGGGATATTTTTGGCTCTCACGCTTCTTGTAGAATTAATTCAGTATTTTAATGCAAATAGACAGATAATCACTAGATCGTTTTGGCTATATGTCGCCTTTATGATGAGTATCTCAGTCTCGGGACTGCTTATGTATAGCATCTATCTAAATTCTAGATATGGAGATCCACTCAAATTTGTTCATGTCATGAGTATGTTTGGAGTCGGCCGCTCTACTGGAGAGATTGTACTATTACCGCAACTCCTCTATAGATACTTCCGTATCCTCACAACTTCGCCACTCACCTCAATTATTGGACTTCGTGCACTGTGGGAGCTAGTGACATTGGTAATTACAGGTATCGCTCTGTACGTAGCTAGACACAAATTATCTTTGCCTGCCATGATTTTTTGTTTGAGTGTGATTATCTTTCCTACTCTGTCAGGCACTCTCTCGTCTTTTCCTAGATACGTTTTAGTTGCAGTCCCACTATTTGGGGGTGTCGCGGAGGTCATGGATCAACGTCTAATTAGGGTAGTCTCCTTGATCCAATATGTTATCCTTATATCTGTAGTAGCCTTGTTTGTTCAAGGTATATTTATTGCATAATATATGAAAAAGATTTTTGCGATTGCCGGCGCTGTTTTACTATTATTTTTAATTGTTGTACCTCGTTTTTATCATTTAGCCACACAACCTCCAGGTCTCCATATCGATGAAGTAAGTTTTGCAGCCGATGCCAAAGCTATCGCAGAAACAGGTAGAGACACTTGGGGTACTCCGTGGCCAAGGGTATTTAAAGCATTTGGTGAATGGAAAGCGCCAGGATTAGTTTATAGTATGGCTTTTTGGACAAAAATTATGGGTGGAATGAGTATGGCGGTTGCTAGACTACCATCTGCAATAGCTGGTCTGGTTATCTTACTCATGCTGACACTTACTCTGTATAAGATGTTTCCTGACGAGTCGTTGATACCTACGCTTTTCACGGTTTTTGTTCTAGCATTTAGTCCGTGGCATTTTGATATGTCTAGGATTTTTTATGAAGCTTTCAGTGCTTTGGCTATTTTTTCTATTAGCTTATACTTCGTAACAAAGCTTACACTAACCAAAACTTATAACAATAAATTATTAATTGCAGCAGCTTTTTTTGCATCGATATCTGGGTATTGGTATGCTTCAATTCGATTTATCATTATTGTTAGCTTTACAGTATTTTTACTAGTTCAAAACTGGAGCTACAAATTAAAATTGAGGGCAGGATTTCTTACATTCATTGTTATTTTTGTGATTGGTTTGGGGTGGGTAGGGGATCTTTTATCAGATAAAGGTCTTAATAGATTGTATTATTACCAAGACAAGGCCGCATATGGCGCAAGTCTGGAGGTAGATGAGAAGCGTCAGTATTGTTATTTGTCAGCAAATCGTAATGAAAATCTTTCAAAATTATGCTATCTGATATGGAATAAACCAGTTTTAAAAATAACAACTGCCGCTAAAACATATTTTACATATCTAGGGACAGATTATCTTTTTGTTAAAGCTGAGAGTGAATTTGGTTTCGACTCACAGTACGGAGCATATCTTTTCCCTTTGTTCCCACTTTTCCTAATTGGTATTATTTCGCTACTTAGTGGTGCTATTAGTACTTTGAGTTCAGCTCTAAAAAAAAGACAAATCTCTGCTACACCACATGAGAGATTGTATGGAGCTTTAGTTAGTCTTATGCTAATTTCATTAGTACCAGCAGCGGCAGCAGGTAACATTAATATGCGCATGGGCATGATCTCACTATATATTGTGGCAATCGCAATCGGAATTGGTGCTCATTCAGCATTTAAATATATAAATAGTCATTTTACTAAGGTGTATGCAATCTTAATATATGTAATTTACATTGCTATTATCGCTTTTTATATTATTCAGTCAATTTTTCATTATTTCCTAGTATTCACCCATAGCAATGATCTTCAGTGGACTAGTGATGCTCCATCAATATTTGGTTATGTGAAAAGTATCTCTCCAAACTACGATTTGATAGTAGACACTGAGTTACATGGTCCACTAGCACCTTATTTTTACGGAGATATCAGCACTTCAGACGTTCAAAATGGTAAATATAGTGCCCCTGATGCAATTGGTTTTACTTACCTGATCGAAGCAGGTAAATATCAACTGCGACACATTAATGTTAAAGATTTGGCTTGCGAAAAACTTAGCAACAATGATAAAAGGCGAACTTTAGTGATTACAAACCCAGTCAGTGACTTATCATCAGCCGCCAAATATCAGGCAAAATCATGGAGTGGGGCATTACTGCTTCAGTC
>CAVRWR010000037.1:0-5424 GCA_963724445.1 uncultured cyanobacterium
ATTTCGGCAATTAAATTTAATCCATTAGTGTCTGGCAGACGATAATCGAGTAAAAGCAGGTCAAATATATTATTGTTGGCGTTAATTAAAGGCGAAGAAGCACTGTTTTCTTGATCGATAACTCAACTCGTCGCTGTCAGGATTTGGTTCAGTAGTATTGGGATGATTGCTCTGGTTAAGAGCCTCGCCAGAGAGAGTTTCGTTTACAGCAGAATTATGCCCAGATCAGTGGAGTATAAATCCTTGGGACAATTCAGCGATCGCTTCTTTACCGTTATGCGCTTCCGTCAACTTGACCGCAAGGTTCCCTTGTCTCAAGGCACGTTTTACCGTTAGGCGATCTACTTCATCATCATCTACTAATAGTATTAAATTGAAAATGGCTTTTCACTCATTTACTTGGTTATTGTTTATCTAATGTTACGCACTTATCAATCTGTTGAGACAGGAAAAAGGCTTATTGAGCTATTTTTGGAGCTTAAGTTAAAACTACCGATTTTTATTACATTTTTATTATTTCGCGTGACGTCAGGGATTATTTAATCCGCCCTAATTTAACAAACTTTGCGAAAGAATCGATAGCTAACCACGACGCGGTTCAAGGCATTTCACATAAAGTCCAATATTTGTTGAGAGCAATCATCACGTCGGCGAAATTGGCAAAGGTAACGGGTTTTAGAATGTATCCCGCAACATTCAAATTGTAAGCCTCAATTCTATCCTTGTCTTCGTCAGAGGTAGTAAGCACAATTACGGGGGTACGCTTTAGATCCTCTTGCTTTCTTAATTCGCGCAGAAATTCTAGACCATTCATTTTCGGCATGTTTAGGTCTAGCAAGATTAATCTTCGATTCTATGGCACTTTAGGAGGTTGTCCATTTTGCGATCGCAGCATTGCCAACGCTTCGACTCCATTTTCGGCGATGAATAGAGGATTGGTTATTTTATATTTTTTGAACGCCCGTTTGACGTTCATGACATCTACTTCATCATCTTCTACTAATAAGATGTTGATTATTTTTTCTTCCATAGTCGTGAGACAAACTAAAGCAGTATTAATATAACCTAAACTTATTATTTTAGAATATTAGTACCGTGGTTCTAATATGTTATGTTGCTCTGACCAATAAAACCTCAGCTAAAAGTTGTAGATAATGTTGTAAATAATTCAACAAAATCACCAAATAAATATACAAAAAGCTTGCTTTGATAAATCTATTAATTGTAAGATTATGAGATTTTTGCCACCTCTCAATTAAGTAAAATCCTGCATACATTTTAAGGAGCTTCAGCTTAATAACTAATTCGCTCTAAACGAAGCTTATTCACATCAAAGGTGTATTTATTTGTGCCAGGTAAAACTAAAACAGGATCCCTCACCAATTGCTGATGCTACTTCAATCACACCTCCCTGATTTTCCACCGCTTTTTTCACAATTGCTAAACCGATACCCGTACTTTCTTTAACATCTCGCGCTTCTAGGGTTTGGAAAATAGTAAAGATGCGCTCGTGATATTGTGGATCGATTCCTGTGCCGCTATCTGTTATCGAAAATTTGTAATAGTTATCTAATTCCTGGACTGAAATAGCAATTTGATTGTTATCACAACCGCCGTGCATAATCGCATTACTAATCAAATTATTAAATACTTGCCGTAGAGGAATTAACTCAGCAGTAAAAACAGGCATGTTTTCCTGAATCTGGATTGTACAACCATCAGGAACGTCTAGCAAATCGATGATTTCCGCCAACATGTTACCTACATCTACAAGCTGAGGTGCGGATTTAAGTCTACCAACACGGGAATAAGCCAACAAGCCATCGATCAGATTTATTAAACGATGAACTCTTCCCCGCAATAGATCCATGTAGTGCCGATTGTCTTCATTTAACTTTTCTGCCAAATCCTCTTCAATCCATTCTGACAGGTTAGAAATTGCTCTTAGCGGTGCCTTGAGATCGTGAGAAGTTACATAGGCAAAGCGATCTAATTCCTGATTGCGCTGTTCTAAGGTGGCTGTCATAGCCAATAGGTCAGTGTTAACCTGCTGTAGTTGGTTAGTGCGCTGCTTTACTCTGGCTTCTAGTTCGTTGTTTAGGGCAACGATTTTTTGTTCCCCCTGTTTACGTTCATCAATATTTTCAATTAAAGCGACAAAATATAAAGGTTGATTTTGTTTATCTTTTACTAGTGATACGCTAAGGTTGACCCAAATTAAATTTCCTTGTTTCTGGATGTAGCGTTTTTCCATTTGATATGAGAGGATTTCACCAGACAGCAATTGAGCAAATTTGGTTAGGTCAGCATCTAGATCGCTGGGATAAGTAATAGTTTGAAAGTTTCTCGCCAATAACTCTTCTTCGGTATAACCTAGCATTTTAGATAGGGCAGGATTTACTTCTAGCCAGCTACCGTCTAAATCCACAATTGCCATACCCACAGAAGCATCAATAAACAGTTCTCTAAACCGAGTTTGACTTTCCCACAAAGCTTGCTCGATTCTGTTTAATTCGGTGATATCGCGCATAGCTGTAACCGCGCCGATTTTTTTCCCGTGGCGATCGACGATCGGATCTCCATTAGCCAGCAGAGTTCTAGACTGTCCCTGTTTGGGAATAATCATCATTTTTGCATCCTTAACCGATTCTCCCTGTAATGCCTTAAACAAAGGAATATCTGATGGAGACATCTTGGTTTTGCCATCAGGTAAATAAAGATCGTAATATTGCGCCCATTTATCCGCAGCAATATCTTCTTGAGGAAGTCCGTGAAATTTTCTGGTAGCCTGATTGAACAAGGTTAATTTACCGTTCTCGTCACAGGCAACAATACCATCGGCTAAATTATCTAGCAGTGCCTGCAAGAAGTTTTTCTCTCGGTCTAATTCGGTTTCTGCCTGTTTGCGATCGCTAATATTTAGACTGGTACCGATAATGCGATATATTTTGTCAGATTCGTCTCCAATCGGATTTAGGGTAGTTAGCCACCAGGTATCTCTTCCCTGGAAAGGTAAGCATTCTTCATAATGAATTGTTGTTCTTGCCTCTAAGCATTCTGCATAATGTCTTTCTACCATTAGCGCTGCTTCTAAAGGCAATATCTGTGGAATAGTTTTTCCGACTACATCGGCAATCCCTGTCAACCTAATAGCAGCAGGATTAAAGCCCTGACAACGAAACGTACCGTCTGATTCCACATCAATTACAAAAATTGCCTCTTGGACATTGTCATAGATACTGCGCAGAAACTCCTGTTGCTCGTTAATGATTGCCTTTTGCTGTTCTAATTCCGCAATCTTTTCTTCTAACTGTCGATTAATATTTTTTATCAGGGTTGGAGAAGGTAGAGTTAAAATTTGGGGGATTTTAATAATTAAGGCGATCGCCGTTGCTAAAGAAACTAAAGCAGTGAGCAATTTAATCCAGCCCGATATCCAATAATTAGGATGCCATAAAGTCCAAATATCAAAAGTATGACCAGTACCGCAAAATAAAATAAAGGCAGCAAATAATAAGAAGATACCGTTGAAGGGAATATCTTTTCGTCTAAGCAAGATATATACTAAAGTAATAGGAATAGAAAAATATGATAGGGCAATAATACCGTTTCCAACTAGATGCAATCCTACCAGCCAAGGCTTCCAAAGATAGCACATCCCGTGAGGCATAAAAGAAGTAGTAACTTCTCCTAAAAAAAGTAGCGGTGTTACCGCAGTTAATTGATTCATCTAATTACAAAAACGCAAGTATATCTTGTATTTTAAATTAACTTTTGATATCAACAAGCTGTTACGCATTTAAATTGGGTTTTATCTGTTCCCTATTCCCTTTTCGAGAATCTGGATACACATTTAAAATGACAAACAGCTTATCAACACTAATTAGCATTAATTTACATTTAATAGGATTTGTCTGTGGGATATACATCTAAAGGAAGATGGAATTTCAAGTCGAATGTCAGATAGTCATATATAGACAATGATAGATCTGAATTAGTTCGTTAAATAGCCTGATTGATATAGATGAGCAATATAAGCGTAGTTTTAATTGAGGATCACGATCTTAGTCGTATCGGCTTATGTGCCGCTCTCAAACAGTATGGAGATGTGGAAGTAATTGACAGTGCTGCGAATGGAACTGATGGCTTAGAAAAGATCAAAGCTCATCAACCTGATGTCGCTTTGGTAGATATTGGTTTACCAGACATTGACGGAATTGAAGTTACTCAAAAGCTCAAGCAATATCAAGCAGACAAGCCAGATTTTCAAACCAAAGTTTTGATGCTAACCATGCACGATAGCGAGGATTCGGTGATGGCAGCATTTGCTGCTGGTGCTGATTCCTATAGTCTTAAAGACGTTAGTATGGACAACTTAGTTGAGGCAATACGCAACACCCATGAGGGAAACGCCTGGATCGACCCAGCGATCGCTCGTATCGTCTTAAAACAAGCCCAATCTACCAAGTTAACTTCAGCTTCTATGGCCCCAGTATCATCTCAGGTTGATGATACCCAGGCAATTACCGCAGTAGCAGATGAATATCAGCAGCTAATTGAGACTTACCCTCTGACCGATCGAGAATTGGAAGTTTTAGAATTGATTGTGGCTGGTTGCAGCAATGCAGAGATATCAAAAAAACTTTATATTACTGTGGGAACGGTCAAGACTCACGTATGTCACATTCTTAATAAATTGTGCGCCGACGATCGCACACAAGCGGCGGTTAGAGCTTTGAGAGCCGGATTAGTTAAGTAGCGCTTGACGCGCGCCCCTCGTCTTCATGAGGGGATTTTTAAGTTCATCAACTACCTGTCTGACTAAATCTAACGCTTCACCTTGGGAATACTTTCTCGATTGCGTACCTTGGGAGTGTTGCTTAAAATCACAATGAGCCCAGTACGTCCAGTATCCAAAGTAGCGTCGCTTAACATATCAAGCACATCTACTTCAGTAATTTCTTCGATTAGCTGTTGCAGTTCGGGTCTAATAGCATCATCTAAATTTGACCGTACCTTTTCTGCTAGGTCTGCTTTACCTTCATCTACTAAAATTTTTTCGGCACTAGTAATTGAATCTTCAACAATTATTGCCAGCTTACTATCAAAAAGCTGACATGTTACTTTTGAAGGCTGGAGCTGTAAATGATTACGATAAAATGCCTGAATACTTTGGGCAAGTTTCCTTTCTAATTGACCACAGGTTAATAGCTGATCCGTCATTGTTTTACCTTGAAAAATTTAGACTAGTGTTTGTAGCTGTTTGCTAATCAAAAGGGTTAATTAAACAATTAAATAACTAAATAACCAAATATCGGTCGAGTGCTTAATTATCATCAAATTAGTTTAGCTTTGTAGGTTTATAATATCCATCTGTCAAAGGATATACGTCATTTCAGAGAAAATATAGAGAAAAATAAACTG
>CAVRWR010000038.1:0-7521 GCA_963724445.1 uncultured cyanobacterium
GATATGAAATGCCGTGAAAGCCATAGCGTTGTATAACCTGCTTGTAATACTTATAGGGTATGGGGTAAACTTTAGCGGGTTCGGGAATTGTAGTGTGAAACGCCGTATCGAAAACTGCCACTTGGGTCACTTCGGGTAATATTTTCTCAATAGTATTTATGCCTTTAAGATTGACAGGACTATAATTGGGCGCGAGGGGAATCAGGTCGGCGATCGCATTTTTGACATCAGGATCTATAGTTACAGGCTGGCTAGATTATTACGGATTATTTAAATGGGAGCGATCGCCGAACTTCTTAAGCAATGGACCGTGGGAGGTAAACTCTACCACGCTAACCGCAGCTACGGGCAGATCGAGGCGATCGCGGTAATGTCCGACATCAATTCCCAGCAAAGAACACAATATAATCCGAATTGTGGCTTTGTGCGACACAATCAGTATATTTCCACTTTGGTAAGTCTGCTCTATTTCTTCAATTACTTGTGAACTACGGCGAGCAATATCAATTGCTCTCTCCCCGCCTGTAGGTGCATTCCAGCCAGGTTCGGACTGCCAACGTAGATAATCATCATGAAATTGACCATTAACATCTGCCTGGGATTTACCCTCCCATTTGCCAAAGTCTATTTCTTTCAATTCCTTTCTTTGCTGCATTTCTATTTCTACCAAATCGCATAAAGGTTTGGCGGTAGCAATAGTGCGACGCATCGGACTACATAAAATAGCTTTCCAAGATATAGACTGATAGGCTACGGCAAAGTCTTTTGCCATTATTATTCCCTCTGGAGTTAATTCAACGTCGGAAGATCCACAAAATTCGTCTGTCTTGCTAGCGACGGTTTCGCCATGCCTTAGAAAATAAAGGTTTAGAGTCATTTAATTTAATCGAGAAAAAGCAAAATTCCAGCAATTCTCATTTTAAATAACGAACAGCTTATAATCTAGACAAAAAAAATTTTTACTGTCATGGATTGGCGATCGCAACTATCTAAAAAATAGCAGGCAATATCAGTTCTCGATTGAGGAGCGAAGCTATAATTCATAAGCTTGACTGGCATAATGGGGGAGGTTAACCTCTCCCACTATGCATTTTTCCACTTTAAGCTCTGATAATTTTAGAAAAGATCGATGGTGCTTTAAAAATAGTTTTATTTTTGAACGATGAAATTATCTGAGTTAAAGTTCTACTCAGACGGGATGGAGATAAATACTGGCGAATTTTTTGCTGGAGATCGTCGATCAGATATGGTTTGGTTAAATAATCATCGCATCCAGCAGCGGCAGCGCGATCTCGTTCTGGTAATTTAACTAATCCTGAAATGGCAATAATGGGCATACTTTTGGTTGAAGGGTTTCGTTTAAAGCAGTTAATTACTTCAAAACCGCTGATGTCTGGTAATACCAAATCGAGCAGCACCAAATCTATGTCATACTTAGTTGCTAAATCTAGGGCATCTTGACCCTTGGTAACGGTAACAAAATTGTACTTGAGAAAAATCAGGATGTGGGAAATTAATAATAAATTATCCAGGTCATCTTCCACGACTAAAATCATGGGTACATTAGCGGCTGGGGCTTGAATTCTCTGACGCTTATATCTAATGTTCATTGAAGCTTCTTATTACTACTTATATTCAGATAAGAAAGACGCAATTTATAGAGTGGACAAGCGGCACTGGCTATGGACTGGATCTTTGCTTTTGTTTGCTAGTCAAATATTGCCTGACCAAGAAATAATTTGAGTAGCTGGTTAATTTATTTTTTATTTTACGTCTTTTCCTTGGCTTTGGTCGATAAAGAAATTCAGGTGAATAAATAAAATTGCGATCGCCCTAATCTTTCTCATACTTAAATTCTCAACTAACGAGTTTGAAAGATATTTTGCACCATTGGCTTATCTATCCCTGCTGCTGCACGATCTAGTTCCTCTATTTCTCCTGCATCCAACAACCAGTCTTTCGCTGCAATGTTTTGCTGTGCTTGTTCAATGTTTTTAGCTCCTGGAATGGGAATTGCATCTTTAACTATGCACCAGTTGATTGCTACCTGCGCCATGGTTTTATTGCGGGATTGGGCGATCGCACTTACACAATCCAACAACGGTTTTGCTTCGGGAACTAGTCTTTTGAATAACAAACCCCGCAAGCCTTGAGGATAAGTACTGGGTTGGGTGTATTTTCCTGTCAGGATGCCCAAACACAGGGGACTATAGGCAATTAGCTTGATGCCCAATTCATCACAAGTTTCCTTGATGCCTAATTCAGTTACGGGATAAGTAGACAAGAGGGAATATTGCACCTGTAGAGTAGCAATGGGAATACTGCGGCGGCTAAATTTGGCATGGATTCTCTTCAATCTTTTGGTGCCATAGTTGGACAGTCCGATACCCTTAACTAAACCTTGTTCGTACAAGTCTCCCAATCCGTCTAATAATTGCTCCTCTTGCCAAGGGAAGTAATTAGCCGTTGACCAGTGCATCTGAGCCAAGTCTACTCTACCCATACGTTCTGCCGAGGCTTTAGCTGCCTTTACCATTGATTTTCTAGTTAACCGCCAAGGATAAGCAGCTAGTTTAGTCGCCAGGCATAGATCTTTTTTATTTACTCCTTGGTACTCCTGCGCAAATTTTCCCAACAGCTTTTCACTTTGACCATTAAGTTTGCCAGTACCGTAGGAATCACCAGTGTCAAACAGAGTTACACCGTTGGCAACGCAGAGATTAAATACCTCCTGTAGCTGGCTGTTCATACTCTCGTCATAACCCCACAGCAGTCGATTGCCCCACGCCCAGGTTCCACAACCCATCTGGGGTAAAATTAGTGCTTTAGTACTTGGCATATTAACTCTTTAGTTTAATTTGATAGGATATAAAAATAAATCGGCTAGAATTAGCGAAAGTTACCAAAAAATATTGATAATTGAGCAAATAAGCCAACTCGAAACAGATTAAATTTTAAATTATTCTAAATTAATGTACCGCGTCAAAAATAAAGATGCTAACTCAACAACAACTAGTCTCTTAGTTAAATTCCTCATCCCAGGCATAAAATATGAACTCCCAACTTCCTTTAGGTTCAGTCATTCAAGGTTCTTTAACCAAAGGTTTAGAAGTAAGACTTCACCCTGATGTCTCGGTAGAAGATATGCGAGTTGGTAAATTTCTGGTAATCCAGGGAACTAGGTCACGTTTCTTTTGTTTGTTAACTGATGTCTCCTTGGGCTGTTCGAGCGATCGCATTATTGCCAATCCGCCGCCGATTGATGATACTTTTTTACGGGATGTCTTAGCAGGAAGCGGCACTTACGGTACGGTTGCTTTATCTCCTATGCTGATGTTTACTCCCACAGCAACCAACAGCGATTTTCCTAGTTTACCGATAGATCCAGATAAAGACACCAATACTAGCCTGGGTTCAATGCAGACTAACTCTAGTGCTGACATGGAATTGCTGCCTGTTAAGACCATTCCTGCTCACTTTAGCCAGGTATATGAAGCCACCGAACATGACTTTCGCAGCGTATTTGGTTGGGAAGACGATCCTTTTCGCCGTAATTTTGCGATCGGACAGCCGTTAGATATGGAAGTACCTGTTTGTATCGATCTTGACCGCTTTGTTGAAAGAAGTAACGGTATCTTTGGCAAATCGGGAACAGGTAAATCATTTCTTACTCGCTTATTGTTATCTGGGGTAATTCGTAAGGAAGCAGCAGTCAATTTAATGTTTGATATGCACTCCGAATATGGCTGGGAGGCAATGAAAGAAGGTAAGCAGGTCAGTACTGTAAAGGGCTTGCGACAGCTTTTTCCAGGTAAAGTTGTCATGTATACCCTAGATCCTGAATCCACCAAACGTCGAGGGGTGAGAGACGCTCAAGAACTTTATCTTAGCTACGACCAGATCGAGATTGAAGATCTTAAATTAGTCTCCTTTGAACTAGGTCTATCTGAAGCTGCAATGGATAATGCCAATATTTTATATAACGAGTATGGCAAGTCTTGGATCATGCGATTACTCAACATGACCAATGAAGACATCAAAATGTTCTGCGAAGCCAAGCAGGGACACCAAGGTTCGATCTCTTCCTTGCAGCGGAAATTAATGCGTTTGGATAGCTTAAAATATATTCGCTCAGCCTGTCCCCACAACTATATCGAACAGTTAATTCAAGACTTGGCTGCGGGAAAGAATGTCATCATTGAATTTGGTTCTCAGGCAAATATGCTGTCTTACATGCTGGCAACTAATATGATTACCCGTCGTATTCACGCTAGCTATGTCAAAAAAGCCGATCACTTTCTCCAAACCAAAAATCCCCTCGATAAGCCTCGTCAGTTAGTCATTACCATCGAAGAGGCGCACCGCTTCCTCGATTCTGCTGTCGTTCATCAAACTATCTTTGGCACGATCGCCCGTGAGATGCGGAAGTATTTTGTTACTCTACTAGTAGTAGATCAGCGTCCATCGGGAATCGATAATGAAGTCATGTCCCAAATTGGGACTCGCGTTACCTGTTTACTCAACGACGATAAAGATATCGAAGCGATCTTTACTGGGGTATCTGGAGGAGCGAACTTAAAATCTGTCTTAGCCAAACTAGACTCCAAACAACAGGCTTTAATCTTGGGTCATGCCGTACCGATGCCTGTAGTAGTTCGTACCAGGGCATACGATGCTCAATTCTATCGTGAGATTGGCTGTACTGATTGGGAAGAAATGCCCAATGAAGAAGTTTACGCTGCCGCCGAAATTGCCAAAGCAGATTTGGGATTTTAACTTTAATGATTTTCTCACAATTTCTCATAATTAAGTACAAAAATATTATAGTTTGATCGACTTTTCCCTAATCTCAGTATTACTATGGTTCTAGATTTAGCGATCTGCTGTTGTCTATTACCCATCAATAATCATGTTAGATCTAGCCAAAATTGCGGGGCAAATTCCTGGTATCAGTCAACATATGCATCAAGAGGCGATCGCCTCTGGCAAAAGATTAAAGTATGCTCAAGATCTACAGTTACAGGCAGCAAATCGACAGGCTGAGTTAATTCAGCAGCAGACAGATTTTAGCGATCGCCTCTTGTTTGCGGCAGCTACCCCCATTGAACCTTTGGATCGGTGTTTTGAGATTCCAGTAGCACCCTATAGTCACAGCGTCTTCGCTACTGATGGATCGCAAATATCTCCTTCTCACCACGAGATAGCCTATTGCTATCTGATTAATATTGGTCAAATTATGATCCACTATGGACAGAGTTTGCACCCCTTATTAGATAGTTTGCCAGAGGTGTTTTACAAAACCGAAGATTTATACATTTCTCGACAATGGGGTATTCGTCTGGAAGAATGGATGGGTTATCGTCGTACCGTATCCGAAGCAGAGATGTTAGCCGAGATGGCTTGTAATTGGGTGTTGCCCCCAGGAGAACACCGTGATGTGCCGAACCTTGCCTTAGTGGATGGCTCCTTAATTTACTGGTTTTTAGATGGTTTACCTGTAGAAGCAAGAGACAAAATATTACCGCCGATTTTAGCTTCCTGTGAACGGCTGAGAGAAACCAATATTCCTATGATGGGTTATGTTAGTGCCTCTCGAAGTACCGAAGGACTAAATTTTCTACGGTTACATACTTGCGAACACGAGCATCCCAACTGCGTAGTCAACTGTGGTGATCTGTTGGATAAATATCCTTGTCAGAAAATTGATTCTTTGCGCGACTCAGGTTTCTGGGCAACTAGACTGCAACCAGGACAACGCAGTCCTCTTTATCGTAGTAATCTGCGTATTCTAGATCTTTACGAAGAAGCTCAAAGAGTCTATTTTTGCTACATTAACGTAGGTACAGAGGTTGCTCGCATAGAAGTACCCGCTTGGGTAGTAGAAGATCGAGCTTTATTTGACCAGTCTTTAAGTATCGTTCTGGCTCAAGTACATAAAGGTTATGGTTATCCCGTAGCACTAGCAGAGGCACATAATCAGGCGGTAGTCAGAGGCGGCGATCGCGCTCGCTTTTTTGGTCTATTAGAACAGCAGCTAATCAAAGCAGGTTTACGTAACGTTGGCACATCCTACAAAGAAGCTCGTAAACGAGGTAGTATTGCTTAGTCATTGGATTTGGCTGGCAACCAGCGCATTTGCATATTGAACTAATTCCCCACGTAGTTAGTCAATAATCAAATAAATATATCTGGTCAAAGATTATGTCTCAGAAACTATTTTTATCTTTAGGTATCGTAGCTGGTATTTTAATTCCCAATATTGCCCTAGCTCAACAGGCTATAACTCAACAGGGTAGTGCTAGTGCTACAGCCGTTGGCGATAATAACTTTGCTGCTAGTCGAGTTCAGCAATCTGCTACTCAAAACCAGTACGGCGATCCTAATGCTTCTGTTAATGAGCAAGGACAGATTATTAATCAGCAGGCTAATGGTAGTGCTACTGCGGTTGGTCAAAATAATATCGTCATCAGCGATATTGAGCAACATAGCGTGCAAAATCAGTATGGCAACTACGGCGTTCCTAACAATCAGCAAGCAGTACAAAATGCTACCAATAATGCTGCGGCAGTCGGTCAGAACAATACGGTTATCAATACCACTAGACAATATAACTTACAGAACCAATGGGGTTATTAAAATTTGAAACGCTAAACTTTTGACTGCCGATTTTTCCGCTCTACCCAATGCTTCTAATTCTTCAATTAAGTTTTTTGGATCTAATCCTGTAAAATTCTGACTTTTAAGGCAGCTTATCTGACTTTCTAACCAGCGATCGTATTCTTTTATGCCTTCTTGTTTGAGCATTTCTCCTCCTTTGTTGGCAGTAGAACGGTTTTGTCGGTAATATCGGTCAGAAAATCCATAAACTGCTGCGGATTATCCTTTTCGTCTAACTTCCGAGCCATCGCTTTAACCCACTCCTCCGTCTTTTCTGGGACTCGGACTAGCTTAGTCTTGCCCAGTTTTTTAAAATGCTTACCTGGCATAATTAGCGGCTGATGACGGCTGACACGAGAATAGCGATCGCACTTGTGACCAAGACCCCCAAACTAACATTTAACTGCTGTTTGTTTGCATCTTGAAACGCCTCTACCTCTTTTCTAATAGAATCGATTCTTTCGTCTCCACTGGTCTTATAAAGCTCCAGCTTTTCATTAGTTATATCTAGCTTGTCGCTTATTTTCTCTATTTGGCTTGATAACTTAATATACCCTTCGCTTGTGATATCTGACATAAAAGTTAGTAACGTAGTTTTTGTATATCTCCAGCAATTATAGCATTCTAAGTTACTATCTTGTGACCGCGAGCGCACTTCCAAACCCTTGATTCCAGTACAATAGAAGGATATATAACAAAAATACTACAGACAATGAAAAAGGAACTTAGTGCATTAGAAAGAAATATTGTTAAAGGAATTGCGATCGCGCTTTCAATACCTGTTTTGTTAGGGATTGCTAGAGGAAATTCCAAGGCGCAATACGGACTGCCAAGCGATCCTAATTTACAAGTAGGAAGCAATAT
>CAVRWR010000039.1:0-23547 GCA_963724445.1 uncultured cyanobacterium
ACGATGCTACAGATAAGGTTGAAGACAAGTCAGAAAACATAATTGACTCTGTTAAAGACTTCTTTGACTAGTTTTTTGAATTTTTTTTGAATTTGTAGAAATAAGCAATTCTTTTAATCTTTAGTCAATAAACTACGAGATAAAAGATGAGCATTTAGATTGTTGCTAAATTTATTTCATCATTAAACAACAGGAGAAATTATGGGCATTGGTAAAGACATTAAGAACACAGCCGAAGAATTGAAGCTAAAAGCAGAAGCCAGAAGCGAAGACATTGAAGGTACAATCAGAGAAAATCTCGGTGAATATTCTGACGACCCTGATGCAGTTGAAGCTGGTCAGGCAAAGCAAGAAAAAGCTGATGAATTGAGAGCAGAAGCTGAAGATAAATAGGCTTGTCAAAAATCAAGAAATTAAGTTACATCGACTTGGGTTCGTAAAAGTAAACTCAGGTCGATTGTTTTTGGGTACTCGTTGTTTTATCCTGTAGTGTTGAAACTTCAAGTGTATTCTCAATCATTAGTCGGATTAAAACTATCGGGCGATCGCAATATATTGAAAGATAACAATAGTTTAAATATTGCCAAATTTATATGCCTGAACCTCAAAAGCTTACTCAAGAAGAGATTAGGTTAAAAGAAGACCGCGAAAGAGAGGCGTACTGGCGCAGGTGGGGTTGTTATTTAAGTAATCGTCAGTGGGGTACGGTAAGAGAAGACTATAGCGCTGATGGTTCTGCTTGGGATTATTTTAGCTTTGAACAGTCCCACTATCGAGCATATCGTTGGGGAGAAGATGGCATTGCAGGTATCTCTGATAATCATCAGCGCCTATGTTTTTCCTTGGCAATGTGGAACGGCAACGATCCTTTTTTAAAAGAAAGATTATATGGTTTAACTAATACTCAAGGGAATCATGGGGAGGATGGCAAAGAGTACTATTTTCATCTGGATAATACTCCAACTCATTCCTATATGAAGTTTCTCTATAAGTATCCGCAGAAAGCCTTTCCCTACTGGCAGCTAGAGCATGAAAACAAAAAGCGGGGTTTAAGCGATCGCGAATTTGAATTAATTCATACGGGAATTTTTGACGAGGAGCGGTATTTTGATGTCACGGTGGAATACGCCAAAGCAACCGATGAGGATATTTTAATCTATATTCAGGTGGCAAACCGCAGTAGCGAAAAAGCAACAATCCATTTACTTCCTACTCTGTGGTTTCGCAATATTTGGTCATGGGGTTATGAGGTAGCCAAGCCCAAGTTAAAAATATATGACCAATCCACAGACTACACCGTAATCGAGGCACACCACCCCGACTTGGGTAAAAGATGGTTATACTGCGCTAAGGCACCATCCCTGCTATTTACGGAAAACGACACCAACCATCAACGTTTATCCTGCGAACCAAACGAATCTCCCTACGTCAAAGATGCCTTTCATAAATATGTAGTCGAAGGAAAGGATACAGTCAATCCAGATAATATCGGCACAAAATTTGCAGCATACTATACTTTAGAATTAGAAGCGGGAGAAACCACTGGCATTCAATTAAGACTTTGTGACCAGCCAGATCTAGCCACTCCCTTTGGGCAAACATTTAACGACACCTTTCAAGTACGCCAGCAAGAAGCAGACGAATTTTATCAGCGCGTATCACCACATGCCAAAAGCTTAGAATCACAAAATGTCGAACGCCAGGCATTTGCTGGGATGCTGTGGAATAAACAGTATTATCATTACGTAGTTGATACTTGGCTAGAAGGAGATCCAGCCCAACCCAAACCGCCAGAAGCACGCAAAGACGGAACTAATAGCAACTGGATACATCTCCATACTGATGATGTAATTTCTATGCCCGATAAATGGGAATATCCCTATTTTGCTGCTTGGGATCTGGCTTTCCATATGATACCCCTGGCGGCGATCGATCCTGACTTTGCCAAGAAGCAGTTAGAATGCATGACTCGTGAATGGTACATGCACCCCAATGGACAAATGCCAGCCTATGAATGGGATTTTGATGGGGTAAATCCTCCCGTTCATGCTTGGGCAGTATGGCGGGTATATAAGATCGAACAGAGAAATGTATGGGCGTTCGGACAAGAAGTTCCTCGAACGAGTATTTCAGAAGTTGCTGCTCAATTTTACCTGGTGGGTCAATCAGCATGATGATCGCAACAACAATATTTTTCAGGGTGGTTTTCTGGGTTTAGATAATATTGGCGTATTCAATCGCGGCGGTGATTTACCTACAGGAGGTAAACTCTCTCAGTCTGACGGTACTAGCTGGATGGCAATGTATTGTTTAGATTTACTTACCATTGCCCTAGAGTTGGCGCAGGATAACGATGTCTATGAAGATATTGCCAGTAAATTCTTTGAACACTTTTTGTATATTGTCGATGCCATGAACCACTTGGGTTCAGAAGGTGCAGACTTGTGGAATGAATCTGATGGTTTTTACTATGATGTGCTGCATTTACCCAACGGTGAGAGAATCGATCTAAAAGTGCGATCGCTGGTAGGATTAATTCCTCTCCTTGCCGTTACTACGATCGAACAAGAAACTTTAGACAAACTACCAGGATTCCACAGCAGAATTAAATGGTTTATTAGTGAACGTCCGAACTTAAGTCGAAATCTTGCCTGTATGAAAGGATGCGACAACGATTCCTTGCGTCTATTAGCAGTGGTGGACGAAGATCGCTTACGTTTATTGTTAAAACGAATGCTGGATGAGACAGAATTTCTCAGCGATTACGGGATTCGTTCTATTTCTAAATATCACTTAGAACATCCCTACACCTTTAAAACCGACGAGGAAACTTATCAAGTAGCCTATGAACCTGGTGAGTCTCCTAGCAAAATGTTCGGTGGTAATTCCAACTGGCGTGGTCCGATTTGGTTTCCCGTAAACTATCTGATAATTGAAGCTTTGCAGAGATATGATTACTACTTCGACGGTAATTTTAAAGTTGAGTGTCCTACAGGTTCGGGTAAGATGATGAATCTTTGGGAAGTGGCAGCAGAACTAGAAAGACGGTTAATTAGTATTTTTCTACCTCAAGATAATGGCGAAAGACCCGTATATGGAGACTTTAGCAAGTTTCAGACCGATCCTAATTGGCAAGACTTGCTAACGTTTAATGAATACTTTCATGGCGATGCAGGTGCAGGTTTAGGGGCATCCCATCAAACAGGCTGGACAGGTTTGGTTGCTAAGTTGATTATGCAACGCAGTGAATATAATCGGCAATAAGTAAATAAAGTTATACCTCGATTCACCAACGCCTATTTTTCAAATAAACACCCGATCGCACCAGCTACCATGTAAACCATAGGGAATATGGTGTTTTAAATGTAGCAAGGCGATCGCCTCCCCTGACAAATTCTCTGCATCCAAGATAGCCAGAGTAGATTGGTGTTTACTGCCGTCATAAACTAGAGTTAATACCCAGCCTGCATCTTCTTGGACGGAATCTGATTTGGGGACAAAAATTGGTTCACTCACAAAGCCACTGGGAGCGAAAGAATGAAGCTGTTGTTCTCCTGTTTCTAGATCTAGCTTGAGAATTGTCTGTAACGGTGCATTTCGTCCCGTGTCGTCGGCTGCTGCGCCAATATATAAATAGCGATAGTCTCGACCAACTTTGTCAGGATGATGAGTCGGAAATTCACAGCAGCGACTTTCTAACAGTTGGCGTTCAACACTACCATCCTCTAGATTTAGAGTAAATCGCCATAGCTGTCCTGGATCTAAGCGAGCAAAATCTACTGCTTTGTAGTCAGAATCTGGCTGTACCTGGGGTAAAGTTTGGTAGGCGATCGAATCAATTTTAATCCGATCGCCCTGTTCAAAAGCATTAGCGTGATGAAAGACAAAACCTGATTCCACACTAAAGGTTTTTACTTCTTGGTTTTTAGGATCGCGAGGAATCAAGATGACCTTAGTAGGTTTATCTGGCTGAAACTGCACACATTCCCCTGCGCCCCGCATCCCAAATAGAAAAGGTAAAGGATTAAAATTGACGGGGTTTTGAAAAAAGATGGCGTAGTGAGGGGTAATAATAAAATCGTGAATAAAAGAAAAACCTGGGACGCTATGGGCATGACGACGTAACAACTTGCCGTTAGGAGCAAATTCAAATAGGGTAATTTTGCTCGAAAGCCCTGGATCTACTCGAAAATTTACCAAGCAGGGCGCTCCATCATCTAACCTAGAGCTAGGATCGATCCAGGGATGAGCGGCAAAAGCATCCCCAGGCTCAAGAACACCGTCAAGATAGTCAATCCCGATCGTTGCTAAAGTTTGGGGATCTAAGCGATGAGGTTCGGCGGCTTCCCAAAGAGCCAGTAACTTCCCACCCCAGTAAATCACTCCCGTGTTGGCAATATTTTTTAGCTTAAGGTCAAATAGATTATTAAACAAACCGCCAGGCTTTTGCGTACCAAAGACTCCCCGATAGAGAATTTTTCCTGCCTCTTTTTCGGCAACATAAGCCTCCGTCTCCACAAATCGATTGCGATAGTGCGCCTTGCCATCCTTAAACGAAAACGCGCTAATCATCCCATCACCATCAAAAGGATGATGAATTGCTTCCCCAGCAATGTCTAACAATCCTGGACCGTTACGAAACAGAGTTCCCGATAGTTCTGTCGGAATTTCCCCCTCTATTTCCGTAATCTCGTAATCATATTCATTGGGTTGGGAATCGTAACCCCGCTTCCATTCTTCAAGATTGTAAGGCTGATTATTAGCTGTTTTGGCAACGGTGTTGGTCATGACGGTTGGTTTTTCTGGCAATCCTAATATCTATATAATATCAAGATTTGTAAAGACATAACAGGTTACGTCTTTATATTGCTTCCTACTTTTAATAACTCCATTGATTCTGTAAGTTATATTGTCTAGTAGTATTGATAACCGTATTGTTCTGACCGACTGCCGCAGCATTGTTGGTAGCATTTTGTACTGCTTGCTGATTGTTAGGAACGCCGTAGTTGCCATACTGATTTTGCACGCTATTTTGCTCAATATCGCTGATGACGATATTATTTTGACCAACCGCAGTAGCACTACCATTAGCCTGCTGATTAATAACCTGTCCTTGCTCATTAACAGAAGCATTTGGATCGCCGTACTGGTTTTGAGTAGCAGACTGATGAACTCGACTAGCAGCAACGTTATTATCGCCAACGGCTGTAGCACTAGCACTACCCTGTTGAGTTATAGCCTGTTGAGCTAGGGCAATATTGGGAATTAAAATACCAGCTACGATACCTAAAGATAAAAATAGTTTCTGAGACATAATCTTTGACCAGATATATTTATTTGATTATTGACTAACTACGTGGGGAATTAGTTCAATATGCAAATGCGCTGGTTGCCAGCCAAATCTAATGACTAAGCAACACTACCTCGTTTACGAGCTTCTTTGTAGGATGTGCCAACGTTACGTAAACCTGCTTTGATTAGCTGCTGTTCTAATAGACCAAAAAAGCGAGCGCGATCGCCGCCGCTGACTACCGCCTGATTATGTGCCTCTGCTAGTGCTACGGGATAACCATAACCTTTATGTACTTGAGCCAGAACGATACTTAATGACTGGTCAAATAAAGCCCGATCTTCTACTACCCAAGCGGGTACTTCTATGCGAGCAACCTCTGTACCTACGTTAATGTAGCAAAAATAGACTCTTTGAGCTTCTTCGTAAAGATTTAGAATACGCAGGTTACTACGATAAAGAGGACTGCGTTGTCCTGGTTGTAGTCTAGTTGCCCAGAAACCTGAGTCGCGCAAAGAATCAATTTTCTGACAAGGATATTTATCCAACAGATCGCCACAGTGGACTACACAGTTGGGATGCTCGTGTTCGCAAGTATGTAACCGTAGAAAATTCAGTCCTTCGGTACTTCGAGAGGCACTAACATAACCCATCATAGGAATATTGGTTTCTCTTAGCCGTTCACAGGAAGCTAAAATCGGCGGTAATATTTTGTCTCTTGCTTCTACAGGTAAACCATCTAAAAACCAGTAAATTAAGGAGCCATCCACTAAGGCAAGGTTCGGCACATCACGGTGTTCTCCTGGGGGCAGCACCCAATTACAAGCCATCTCGGCTAACATCTCTGCTTCGGATACGGTACGACGATAACCCATCCATTCTTCCAGACGAATACCCCATTGTCGAGAAATGTATAAATCTTCGGTTTTGTAAAACACCTCTGGCAAACTATCTAATAAGGGGTGCAAACTCTGTCCATAGTGGATCATAATTTGACCAATATTAATCAGATAGCAATAGGCTATCTCGTGGTGAGAAGGAGATATTTGCGATCCATCAGTAGCGAAGACGCTGTGACTATAGGGTGCTGCTGGAATCTCAAAACACCGATCCAAAGGCTCAATGGGAGTAGCTGCCGCAAACAAGAGGCGATCGCTAAAATCTGTCTGCTGCTGAATTAATTCAGCCTGTCGATTTGCTGCTTGTAACTGTAGATCTTGAGCATACTTTAATCTTTTGCCAGAGGCGCTTCCGCCTCTTGATGCATATGTTGGACTGATACCAGGAATTTGCCCCGCAATTTTGGCTAGATTTAACATGATTATTGATGGGTAATAGACAACAGCTGATAGCTAAATATAGAACCATAGTAATACTGAGATTAGGGAAAAGTCGATCAAACTATAATATTTTTGTACTTAATTATGAGAAATTGTGAGAAAATCATTAAAGTTAAAATCCCAAATCTGCTTTGGCAATTTCGGCGGCAGCGTAAACTTCTTCATTGGGCATTTCTTCCCAATCAGTACAGCCAATCTCCCGATAGAATTGAGCATCGTATGCCCTGGTACGAACTACTACAGGCATCGGTACGGCATGACCCAAGATTAAAGCCTGTTGTTTGGAGTCTAGTTTGGCTAAGACAGATTTTAAATTTGCACCTCCAGATACCCCAGTAAAGATCGCTTCGATATCTTTATCGTCGTTGAGTAAACAGGTAACGCGAGTCCCAATTTGGGACATGACTTCATTATCGATTCCCGAAGGACGCTGATCTACCACCAGTAGAGTAACAAAATACTTCCGCATCTCACGGGCGATCGTGCCAAAGATAGTTTGATGAACGACAGCAGAATCGAGGAAGCGGTGCGCCTCTTCGATGGTAATGACTAACTGACGAGGCTTATCGAGGGGATTTTTGGTTTGGAGAAAGTGATCGGCTTTTTTGACATAGCTAGCGTGAATACGACGGGTAATCATATTAGTTGCCAGCATGTAAGACAGCATATTTGCCTGAGAACCAAATTCAATGATGACGTTCTTTCCCGCAGCCAAGTCTTGAATTAACTGTTCGATATAGTTGTGGGGACAGGCTGAGCGAATATATTTTAAGCTATCCAAACGCATTAATTTCCGCTGCAAGGAAGAGATCGAACCTTGGTGTCCCTGCTTGGCTTCGCAGAACATTTTGATGTCTTCATTGGTCATGTTGAGTAATCGCATGATCCAAGACTTGCCATACTCGTTATATAAAATATTGGCATTATCCATTGCAGCTTCAGATAGACCTAGTTCAAAGGAGACTAATTTAAGATCTTCAATCTCGATCTGGTCGTAGCTAAGATAAAGTTCTTGAGCGTCTCTGACTCCTCGACGTTTGGTGGATTCGGGATCTAGGGTATACATGACAACTTTACCTGGGAAAAGCTGTCGCAAGCCCTTTACAGTACTGACCTGCTTACCTTCTTTCATTGCCTCCCAGCCATATTCGGAGTGCATATCAAACATTAAATTGACTGCTGCTTCCTTACGAATTACCCCAGATAACAGTAAGCGAGTAAGAAATGATTTACCTGTTCCCGATTTGCCAAAGATACCGTTACTTCTTTCAACAAAGCGGTCAAGATCGATACAAACAGGTACTTCCATATCTAATGGCTGTCCGATCGCAAAATTACGGCGAAAAGGATCGTCTTCCCAACCAAATACGCTGCGAAAGTCATGTTCGGTGGCTTCATATACCTGGCTAAAGTGAGCAGGAATGGTCTTAACAGGCAGCAATTCCATGTCAGCACTAGAGTTAGTCTGCATTGAACCCAGGCTAGTATTGGTGTCTTTATCTGGATCTATCGGTAAACTAGGAAAATCGCTGTTGGTTGCTGTGGGAGTAAACATCAGCATCGGAGATAAAGCAACCGTACCGTAAGGTGCCGCTTCCTGCTAAGACATCCCGTAAAAAAGTATCATCAATCGGCGGCGGATTGGCAATAATGCGATCGCTCGAACAGCCCAAGGAGACATCAGTTAACAGACAAAAGAAACGTGACCTAGTTCCCTGGATTACCAGGAATTTACCAACTCGCATATCTTCTACCGAGACATCAGGGTGAAGTCTTACTTCTAAACCTTTGGTTAAAGAACCTTGAATGACTGAACCTAAAGGGAGTTGGGAGTTCATATTTTATGCCTGGGATGAGGAATTTAACTAAGGGACTAAAAGAAGATTAATTATTATTCGGCAGATATATTAATGTCAGATACTTAAGAATAAAAATTAAAATATTTAATTAAAATATTTGTTTGGATGTTAGATTCAATTCAAAAGGCTGTTCCAAATTAATCTTTTCATTACTATCGTCATAAATTTTCTCTTCGTATAAACCATCCCTTAGCTGTAAATGAACAAATTTCTGTTCTTGCGGATCGACAATCCAGATCCACTTGAGAACAATTAAGATACTCTTCTAAAAGTAAATCGATGAGATAGTTGTTGTTGAGTTAGCATCTTTATTTTTGACGCAGTACATTAATTTAGAATAATTTAAAATTTAATCTGTTTCGAGTTGGCTTATTTGCTCAATTATCAATATTTTTTGGTAACTTTCGCTAATTCTAGCCGATTTATTTTTATATCCTATCAAATTAAACTAAAGAGTTAATATGCCAAGTACTAAAGCACTAATTTTACCCCAAATGGGTTGTGGAACCTGGGCGTGGGGCAATCGACTGCTGTGGGGTTATGACGAGAGTATGAACAGCCAGCTACAGGAGGTATTTAATCTCTGCGTTGCCAACGGTGTAACTCTGTTTGATACTGGGGATTCCTACGGCACTGGTAAACTTAATGGTCAAAGCGAAAAGCTGTTGGGAAAATTTGCGCAGGAGTACCAAGGAGTAAATAAAAAAGATCTATGCCTGGCGACTAAACTAGCTGCTTATCCTTGGCGGTTAACTAGAAAATCAATGGTAAAGGCAGCTAAAGCCTCGGTAGAACGTATGGGTAGGATAGATCTTGGCTCAGATGCACTGGTCAACGGCTAAGTACTTCCCTTGGCAAGAGGAGCAATTATTAGACGGATTGGGCGACTTGTACGAACAAGGTTTGGTTAAGGGTATCGGACTGTCCAACTATGGCACCAAAAGATTAAAGAGAATCCATGCCAAATTTAGCCGCCGCAGTATTCCCATTGCTACTCTACAGGTGCAATATTCCCTCTTGTCTACTTATCCCGTAACTAAATTAGGCATCAAGGAAACTTGTGATGAACTGGGCATCAAGCTAATTGCCTATAGTCCCCTGTGTTTGGGCATCCTGACAGGAAAATACACCCAACCCAGTACTTATCCTCAAGGCTTGCGGGGTTTGTTATTCAAAAGACTAGTTCCCGAAGCAAAACCGTTGTTGGATTGCCTTCAGGAGATCGCCCAATCCCGCAATAAAACCATGGCGCAGGTAGCAATCAACTGGTGTATAGCTAAAGGTGCAATTCCCATTCCAGGGGCAAAAAACATTGAACAAGCACAGCAAAACATTGCAGCCAAAGATTGGTTGTTAGATGCTGGGGAAATAGAGGAATTAGACCGCACCGCAGCAGGGATAGATCAAGCCAATGGTGCAAAATATATTTCAAACTCGTTAGTTGAGAATTTAAGTATGAGAAAAATTAGGGCGATCGCAATTTTATTTATTCACCTGAATTTCTTTATCGACTAAAGCCAAGGAAAAGACTTAAAATAAAAAATAAATTAGCAAGTTACTCAAATTATTTCTTGGTCAGGAAATATTTGACTAGCAAGCAAAAGCAAAGATCCAGTCCATCGGCAGTGCCGCTTGTCCACTCTATAAATTGCGTCTTTCTTATCTGAATATAAGTAGTAATCAGAAGCTTCAATGAACATTAGATATAAGCGTCAGAGAATTCAAGCCCCAGCCGCTAATGTACCCATGATTTTAGTCGTGGAAGATGACCTGGATAATTTATTATTAATTTCCCACATCCTGATTTTTCTCAAGTACAATTTTGTTACCGTTACCAAGGGTCAAGATGCCCTAGATTTAGCAACTAAGTATGATATAGATTTGGTGCTGCTCGATTTGGTATTACCAGACATCAGCGGTTTTGAAGTAATTAACTGCTTTAAACGAAACCCTTCAACCAAAAGTATGCCCATTATTGCCATTTCAGGATTAGTTAAATTACCAGAACGCGATCGCGCTGCCGCTGCTGGATGCGATGATTATTTAACCAAACCATATCTAATCGACGATCTCCAGCAAAAAATTCGCCAGTATTTATCTCCATCCCGTCTGAGTAGAACTTTAACTCAGATAATTTCATCGTTCAAAAATAAAACTATTTTCAAAGCACCATCAATCTTTTCTACTACTACCAGAGCTTAGAGTGTAAAAATGCATAGTGGTAGGTTAACCTCCCCCACTATGCCAGTCAAGCTTATGGCTTATGGTTCGTTCCTCAATTCGGATTATGTTGTGTTCTTTGCTGGGAATTGATGTCGGACGTTACCGCGATCGCCTTGATCTGCCCGTAGCTGCGGTTAGCATGGTGGAGTTTAACTCCCACGGTCCATTGCTTAAGAAGTTAGGCGATCGCTCTCATTTAAATCATCGGTAATTTAGTAATCATCTGAATTCTGACTTTTTTAACATTAAAGTGTTGTTTGAGAACAGGATTTCGTATCAGTTGTTGATTCTAATTTTTCCTAAACAGAAGATTTGTTCAAATTCAACAGTCAATTGCTCTAACACGATATCTGTACCCAAATCGATTTCTAGTTGATTATTTAGATTGCGATCGCCTACAGCTTCGCTGGTGATATTCAGCGGTGATAAACAAAGAGTATGGCGGTTGGCTAAATTAAGTCCCGTTGATAACCAGAGTGTTTTAGTTTCTCCTGAAGCATTTTGATATACGCCTGTAAGGTTTAATTTTCTATTGGCGATCGCCATATCTTGCCATTCGACTGTTAAATCAGTTAATTCTGTCGAGTTAAGATTAGCCGGTGCTGCTAAAATCATTTGCCACAGGTCAGATATACCACTTTGTAATAAATTAGAATCTAGTGAAGCCTGTAAATCGGCGGCATCTAACTTTAATTGAATTTCGACCAAAATTGGCTCAATCAGTTTAAGCGGTTTCTGTTCGATCGCCTCTAACAAATTCACGGCAATATCTGAACCTTTAAGTTCAACCCAGCTCAAATGCAGCCCTTGATAGACGGTGCGATCGCAGCTTAGAAATACTTGAGGAATATGTCCCTGGAGAATTTGCTTGTTTTTGCCGACAATCTTTACCTGGAGATTTTCGACTCGTTCAACTTGCGATCGCAAATAAAGCTTGACCGCTGTAGATAGTAGTTTGCTAATCAATTAACTCTGGGTTTTCCCCTCCGACTCTAATACCTCTTTGGCGGTAACTCCATCGCCTTGATAGCCGAAATACCATAGTGAAGCTGCCGCCTCTGCCCGAGTAACAGGTTTATTTGGCTGGAAGAGAGTAGTGTAGCCAAATATGCGTCTAATGTTAGAAAGATCGCCATTTTGAAAATCGGCATATAAAGCTCTGATAGCCGAGGAGTCAATATCGGTTGCATCCTGAAATCCCCAGCTTTCTTTAATTGCCTCAATCGAGGCTTTGGGTAATACCTTACGCATATCTAAAGGTACTTTCCAAGTAATTAGATCTTCTCTAGTCAAGGGTGCATCGGGTCTAAATAGGATATTAGTACTATCATCTGTTAATCGAGAAGGGATTAAACCAGCCTCAGCTAAACTCTGAATGGCTTCAAAGTCTGGATGTTTGAGCTTAACATCATTAAATGCAGGACTCATTTGTTTGAGCCGCCACATAAATTTTCTTGCCAGGATTATCAGCATAATAACGGTTATTGGCGGCAATTAGCCAACGGGCATATTCGCCACGAGTAATTATTTCGTTCGGCGCAAATTTAGCTAATTCAACGTTAGCCTTGGCGGTATAGGGAGTTAAGATTCCCAGCGCGGCGACTGATTTAATAGGTTGCTGGAGTTGTTCTGGTACTTGTTCTAAATCATCAAAGTCATCAGGCTTAGTTGTGTTAGGGACATTGGCAGTATTGGACTTTGGTTCAGACGATTGGGTTATTTGGGTAGGTTTTGTTTCCTGGGAGATACTAGACTGGGGAATGTCTTGTCCTAAAGAGCTATAAACAATCGACAGCTTAGTGTCTTTACGATCTGCTTTGGTAGCATTAGGAAATGACGAAAGGCTCAGTTCGACTCTAAGTTCATCCTTAACGGCGATCGCTCTAGCTATTTTTGGTTGCGGATCGATGGTAAAAGGTTTAATTATATCCCAGCCATTGGCGACTAATTCCGCTTGATAATAGTCGGCGACAGCCTTACGGTTATCGCTTGTTGTCCAAATTAAAGTTCCTGAGTTTTTAGCTTTGCTTGACTCTGCTTTTTGTAACTCCGCCTGGGGATATACGGGAAAGGTATCAGGAAAATTCAAGACTAACGGGGAAATTTCAGCGTCTGCTTGAGATTGTTGTGGCGAACTATTTCCAGTGTTTTTTTTAGTTGCGGAAGCTGGATCGTTATCATTGTTTTGCTGACGATTTGTGCCTTTAGCTTCTGGTTGAGATATGGGGGAAGAATCAATTTCAGGAGATGGCTCGATATTGGTCTGGTTTGATACTTGCTCTGTTTTACCTTTAAGTCCAGCATCGGCAGCGACTAGGCTTTCTAAGGCTGCACTATTACCACAGCTACCCAATAAAGTTAATAAACTAGTTAATATAATTCCTTGAATCGCTGGGTGATTAGTTTTTTTTAATAGCATGGCTATCTGCCAAAAGTTAGTAGTCTTAAATAATTATCTAATTCTAATACCTCAGATTGTCTCTAAAAATAAAACTACAGTTTTGCAGTCGAGCGATCGCTTAAATCAATAATTATTAAAAATGCTTGAAGAGCGATGCAGTCCTAAAGGATATGTTATGCCCTTGTGGTACACCTTCGGATATAGCGACTGCATTTCGCGATCGCTATAATTTTAACGGCGAGACATTTGCGTTTCTCTTGCTTCAGAACGCACGCGCCCTCTTGTAGCCTTGTTTCCTCCTGTCAGATTGGAGATAACCACAAATGCTACCAATCCTACCAAGGGACTAATCAGAGTAGGGAAGCCATCAAAATCTGCCGTAAAAATACCATTAGGAATATATAGCAGGGTATTGTCGATGCCAAAGGTAACAGGCATCAGCACAAAGAAAATTAATCGCGTCAGCGAACCAAGAATAATACAGGATAGCGCACCTTGCCAAGTCGCCTTACTCCAGTAAATACCACCAGCTAGAGGCACTAAAAGACCGGCAAAGCCCAAATCAAAAGCAAGTAGCAGCAAAACTCCAGTTTGAGGTATTTTTAAGGCAAAAAAGACCCCTAGTGACGTAATTACAAAAGCCATGACGCGGGTAATTAATAATAACCTGTCACCTGCTGCATTATGGTCGTCAGAACGGATACCGATTATATTGTGGGCGATGACGGAAGAAGTACCAAGAATTGCTCCATCGGCAGTAGAAAGAGAAGCAGAAAGGATTGCCATAATAACTATCAATCCTAGTAGGGGAGGTACCACACCTTCAATTAGGGCATAAAGAATGGGACCGTCGGGAGTAATCCCTGCATCAGCGAGAATTTGGGGTGCAGATAGAGCAATTAAAGAGAAAGGAACACCAATAATCAAAGTACCAGCACAGCCAATTAAACAGGCTCTTTGGGCGGTTTCAGGGCTTTTAGCTGCAAATATACGCGCCATAAAATCGATCGCCACGATATCTCCCAATCCCAACGCGAGTAAAGTCGCCCAGTTAACTACTGCACCAGCACCAGGATCGCTAAGTTGTGCCAAAGCGAATGGACCAGTATCGGCAGGTATATCTAAACCAAAGTTAGTAGCTATAAAAGCCAATAAGCTTAATGAACCAATAAAAGCAATACCAACTTGGATCGCATCGGTATATGCCACGGCAAATAATCCACCGCTAGCAGTATAGATAAATACCACAATTGCTAACAGCATCACTCCTGCTATATAGCTTGTGCCTAAAAAAGTTTGAAATAAATATCCCCCTGCCACCAAGTTACCAGCTAGCAGAAAGGAAAAACTCAACACCATTAAACAAGATGCCACTACTTCGGTTAAGCGATTGTATTTGACCCGATAAAAATCTGGCAGGGTAATCAAACCCATACGGTTCATTGGTTTGGCAAAAAACATAGCGGTTAAAAATAAGCACAGCGCCAACCCAATTGGTAAAGATGCCCCAGCCCAGAAACCAAACTCGGCAGCTAAATCTGTATTGCCCAAGGTGGCGTTAGAATCTACCGATTGAGCCATCAAAGTCGCTGCTGCTAAAGGTAATACTAGCCCTCTTCCTGCAACCAGATAGTTTTCGCTATCCCCCTTAACTTGTTTGGCAGCCCACATTCCAATCGCCAGAGTGCCAACTAAAAATACTATAATTCCCCAGAACAGAAGTTTTGTTGTCATAATTTAATCCTGGTCAATTTTGACCGTAATGTATTTGATATTTGTTGGGGCGAATGGCAGTTCACCCCAACTTTTTTAAACTCGTGCTGTTAACTGTTTGGTTGTGTTGTGTTGGACAATATTCTTTACCCAATCAAACCACTGTTGCAAACCCTCGCCTGTTTTGCCTGAGAGGTAAATAATAGTTACATGGGGATTCATCTGTCGTACATTGTCAGCAATGCGATTAAGGTCGATATCTAAATAGGGTGCTAAATCGGTTTTGGTAATTAACAGGCAATCCGCTTCTTGGAACATCACGGGATATTTCAAAGGTTTATCTTCTCCTTCGGTGATGCTGAGTAAAGCAACCTTGGCGTGTTCTCCTACTTCAAATTCGGCTGGACAAACTAAGTTGCCCACGTTTTCGACAAAAACCAAATCAAAATCTTGCGGATTATATTGATGCTGGAGAGTGTGAATACCTCCAGCGACCATCTTGGAATCCAAATGACAGGAACGACCTGTATTAATTGGAATTACAGGAACGTCGTATTTACGCAGGCGATCGGCATCTAGTTCAGTGGTCATATCTCCTTCAATTACTACAATCTTGAACTTATCTTTTAATGCAGCTAGAGTTTGTTCGAGAAGAACAGTTTTGCCAGCCCCAGGACTGCTCATAATATTGAGGCAGGTAATACCCCAGCGATCGAAGTGTTCTCGGTTATGGTTTGCCCCTTCTTGGTTGGCGTGGAGCAAATTTAGTTCAATGGCAGCGTCAAAGGTTTGGTGCATGGTTTTTAAGAGATGAGGGATAAGATGAGGGATGAGGAAGATTGTAGGGTGGGCGACGCGAAGCTAGTGCTTTAGTGCAATTAAAATCAATCTGCTGGTAGTTTGGAAGAATCCTTTATTGCCCACCGATGTTAATTAATTGCCAATCATCGATCAATAACAGAATTTGCGATCGCACTATATTCAATGCGATCGACTTTTAATTCGCGTCCAGAGCGAATATCTTCCATCGGTGATTTACAATCAGGACAGCTATATTGCAAGCCGATTTCTGGTTGGTATTCTTGCTGGCAACTATGACAAAAAGCGATTAAAGGAATGTCTCGGATAGCTAGTTCCACTCCCTCTAAAAAGGTATTGCGAGTCTGGACTTCAAAGGCAAACTGCAAACTAACTGGTTCGACACAGGTAAACTTGCCCACAACAAGATGGATTTTGTCTATTGTTATCTGTTCGGGTTGTGAATCATACCAATCTTTAACCGTTAAGATTAAAGCCTTGGTCATATCGGTTTCGTGCATTTTTTCACTTATTACTTATTACTCCATGCGGTGAATACACCTTTGCTACTTATTACTTTTCTACCTCCAGGGTTCATCTACTACTTGAGCTTCTTCGTGGATATAATCAGGTTTTTCTGTACGGGGTAACTGTCCCGATACAATTAAATGCGCCATCGTGTCACAAATAACGCGGGTTGCCATCAATGCCGTCATATCACTAACGTCATAAGGTGGAGAAACTTCAACTACTTCAATTCCACACACGGTAGTATTTTGGACAATTTTCTTGAGTAAATATAAAACTTCGCGAGGTAACAAACCGCCAGGTTCGGGCCAGCCAGTGCCAGGGACAAAGCCTGCATCTATGCAGTCAATATCAAAGCTAATCCAAACGCAGTCCGTACCGTCTGTAGCTTTTTCAATAGCAAAATCGGCTGCTGCATCTAAACCCATTTCGCAAATATCGGTAACGGTCAAAATATTAGTCGCTCTTTCTCGACTTGCTTTGACTCCAGGGCGCGGTACTTGCCAACCTCCGATACCCATCTGCACTAAATTTTTAGCGGGAGCATTTGCCATATTGGTAGCATGAAACCAAGGACAGGTGTGCATTCTCTCGTCCAGATCGGTTTCTTGAGTATCCAAATGGCGATCGAAGTGAATAATCCCAACTTTCTTATCCCCTAAATGACGGCAAATAGCCCTGAGTGTAGGGAAGCCAATGGAATGATCGCCACCTAAAATAATGGGAAATGCCCCCGAACTAAAGACATGAGCGACGCCTTTGGAAATTTGATCGAAAGACTTTTCATTATTAGCAGGAATAGTAAAGATATCTCCTACATCACAGAGGGTAATTTGTTCCCGTAAATCTACCCCAAGTTCAAAATTATAAGGTGTATACAGACCAGAAATTCTACGAATACCTTGAGGACCAAAACGAGTACCAGGGCGATAGGTAGTACCAGAGTCGTGAGGAACACCTATAATTGCTACATCGTAATTGCCTACTTGCTTAACATCTTCTAAATAGGGAGCTTTCATGAAAGTATTAATTCCTGCATAGTGAGGCAATTCTCCCCGCGAAAAAGTAGAAATAGTTCGGTCATTAATACTTTCTGCTGCTTCTAAACCATACTCTAAGCCTTGGTCTACTTCTTGTTGCCAACCTGTAAGGGGCAGTTGGCGTTCTTTGTCTAACGCTCTTTGTGCTTCGCTGTTAAATCCGTTCTCATTGTCACTCGGTGGTTGAAATGGGGATTGTCCGCTCATTAAATTATTCCTTTTGAAATTGATCTCAAATACAAAAAACCCAGGAAGATCGCCACTATATCTCAAGCGTCGAATCCTCCCGGGCTTTTGTCCCTCCGTGGAGCTACCGAGTATTTAGCAATTACTTTCCCAGGTAGCTTGCTTCTCTCGGACCAGCACTTACAAGTGTTGCTATAAAGTCGGAACCCTAGAAGCCTTATAAATTTTTTGTACCCATAATATATCGGCTAAAAGTCCAGGAAAATGTATAAGATGTTACTTTAACCCCCAAAAAAGTTATCATTCACTAACAAAAATCAGCTATGTCAGATGGCGATCGCCATCCCCATAAATACTAAAATTATTTACCGCTAATAGTTAGTTTGCTGCTAGATTCTGTGGCATGGTTCAAGCCGAAGAATTTGCTAATGTTCTCGATCGAGCTATCTACGTAGGTAAACAGTACAGGTACTACTACCAAGGTAAGCAGAGTCGAGGTAGTAAAACCACCAATTACGGCGATCGCCATCGGACTCCTTACTTCCCCGTCTGAACCGAGTTCTAGGGCAATGGGTAACATCCCAGCAATGGTGGAAATCGAGGTCATTAGAATGGGACGTAAACGGGATACCCCTGCGGCAATGACTGCCTTACGCTGGGTTTTACCTTCTTTTAACCCTGCTAAAGCAAAATCTACCAGCAAAATGGCGTTTTTAGTCACTAACCCCATGAGTAGAACAATGCCAATTAAGGCAAACAAGCCTAATTCTTTTTGGGCGATCAGTAATCCTAGCAATGCGCCACCCACCGATAGAGGCAAAGCTGCCAAAATTGCTAGGGGATAGATAAAGTTGTTGTACAGCAGCACCAAAATGGCATAGATGCACAAAACGGCTAGCCCTAATGCCCCACCAAAGCGACCAAAGATATCCCGCATAATTTCCGCATCTCCCGAAGGTTCTTCTTTGACTTCTGGCGGTAAATTCTGCATTGCGGGTAAAGCCCTGATTTTGGCGATCGCATCTCCCAAAGCTATTCCCTGGAGGTTGCCTTCTACGGTAATTTGGCGGTTACGGTCAAATCGCTCAATCGTCGCCGGACCACTACCCAACCCGATAGTAGCCACAGCTTCCAAAGGCACTAGGGTGCCACTACGGGAAGGAATGCGGAGGTTTTTCAGGGTATTAATATCCTGGCGTTGCTTGGGATCTAATTGCACGCGGATGGGGATTTGGCGATCGCTCAGGTTGAACTTAGCCAGGTTAAATTCACTGTTGCCAATAGATGCTAGGGATGCAGTATTGGCGATCGCCTGGACAGAAACTCCTAAATCGGCTGCCCGTTGTGGATCTGGTTGAATTATAATTTCGGGCTTAACTAAACTAGCGCTGGTAGTCACGTCAACCATGCCTGGTATTTCTCTGATTTCTTGTTCGAGGTTGTTGGCTGTTTCCTCTAATAGCTGAGAATTATTGCTACGCAGAATTAAAGAAACATCTTTGTCACTACCACCTGCCCCACGGCTTTTAAAGCTAATTCTTGCCCCTGGAATCTGGTTAAAGATTTCTCCTCGCATCTTGTCTTGAAATTCTTGCTGTGAAACGTTTCTTTGATCCTTGGGCAGCAGCTTAACTGACAACGAACCTCGATCGATTGCATCATCTTGCCCTACTTCTGCCAGAATGCTCTCTACGCCAGGCTGCTGACGGATAGTTTTATCTAGCTCCATGACTACTGCCTCCGTATCGTCTAGCTGTGAACCTGGTGGTAGTTCAACTTGAACTATGCTTAGTCCTGTGTCTCCCGAATCAAATAAACCTTTGGGAATATAAGGAATTAGCTGTAGACTACCAAAGAAGAAAGTGGCTGCCAAAATTAGGGTGGTAACCCGATTTCTTAAAGCTAAGTTGAGTAAAAAACGATAGGGTTGGCGTTTTTTATTCGTATTAGGATCGAAGTCTTGGGAAGAACTACCAAATCCTTGAGGCGAATAGGTTTGTATCTGCTTAATATCTCTGCCTTCAGGGGTAATATCATAATTTACGGCATTGAAGGCGCGAAAGAGAGGGGGTTGGAAAAGCTGTTTTTTGGGCTTGAGGAAATAAGCACTAAGCATCGGCGTAACGGTACATGCCACTAGGGTGGAAAACATCGTCGATACCGCCACCGTTACCCCAAAAGGCTCAAAGTACTGTCCTGGAACACCTCCCATAAACGCTACGGGAATAAATACTGCTACAATCGTTGCCGTGGTAGCCACTACTGCCAAACCGATTTCTCGCGCTGCATCCAAAGCCGCCTGAAACGGTTTTTTGTTCATTTGCAGATGGCGATCGATGTTTTCAATCATACAGATCGCATCATCAACCAAATTACCTACCGCCAAGGCTAAAGCCAACAGACTCATGCTATTAAGGGTATAACCGAGAATTTTCATTACCCAAAAGGTAGGAATGATCGAGAGGGGTAAAGCCATCCCTGTAATCAAGGTTACGCGCCAGTCTCGCAGGAACAAACCCACCGTAAGTACCGTTAGCAAACAGCCTATGATTAAAGCATTGATGGTGCTTTGATAGGAAGCGCGAATTTCATCCGCAGCGGTAAAAATCAGCTTCAGTTTGACATCTTTAGGTAAAGTGGTTTTTAATTCGGCGATCGCATCAGTAACTCCTTCTTCAACGGAAACCAAGGTACTGCCCAAGCTACGCTTTACACCAAAGCTAACTACAGGTTCGCCATTTAAAAAGGCTTTTTGCCTTGATTCTTCAAAACCGTCTGCTACCGCCCCAAAGTTCGACAGGGGAACAGTCTGTCCGTTACCTAGTTCAATGGGGTAAGCCTGTAAATCTCTGACGCTTTTGGCACTGCCCAAAGTACGCACGCTTTGTTCTCGCCCGCCGATTTCCGATCGCCCTCCTGATAAATTGAGATTAAACTGAGCAATCTGTTCATCAATCTCCGTAGCGGTAATACCATAAGCCTGTAATCTTTCTGGATCGAGGTTGATTCTAACCTCGCGATCTAGTCCGCCCAGGCGATCGACCTGTCCCACTCCCTTAACGTTAAGCAGTTCGGGAATAATCGTGAGATCTACCAAATTACTCAGATCTTCAACAGAGCGACTATCAGAAAACACAGCATAGGTAACTACTGTCCCTCCAGTAAACTGAAGCTTAGTGACGCTAGGCTCATCAATATCCTGAGGCAGTTCGGGACGGATCTGGGCAATAGCGTTGCGGACTTCATTGACTGCGCGATCGCTGTCTACCTCTAAATCAAAGTTAATTACAGTGCTGGAACTACCATCGGTAATAGTTGAACTAAGATCGTCAATCCCGTCTAAATTTGCTACCGCATCCTCAATTTTCTTCGTTACCTGGGTTTCCAATTCTGTCGGACTAACTCCCCTTTGAGTGGCACGAACAATCACAATCGGCACATCGATATTGGGTGATTCGTCTATTCCCAGGCTTAAAAACGAGAGTATCCCGATAATTCCCAGGATCAAAAACATGACAATCGTGGGAACAGGATTTTTGATCGACCAGGAAGAGAAATGGAAAGACATACTTTAAAGGGATAAGGGATGAGCGCGAAGTTAAGGCGCGTTTTGAGAAAGAGTACTCTGTCTCAAAAGCCGCCGCGCGTTGCGGGGGTACATGCGGCTGACGCGAAGCTAATCCTTTAGGAAAAGCCTTTGTCCCCGTTGTCCTAAAGGATATATCGAAGTGTATCCCTTTAGGGACACCTTCGGATAAGCCCTAAAGGATTAGCTCCGCGTCACAAACTTCGTAAGAAGGACGGAAGGATGAGGAATTCTACTTCATTATTATTTTAAACACCTACTCATCATACTAGTTGGGGATATTCCAGTTCTTTCATCCTGGCAAAATCTGTCTGCAAGTTTTGGTAAGGTAAACTATAATGTACTTATAGTAGTTTTTACTATAATTGTTTATTAAACTAATTTTTAACTTAAAGGCGATAAAAATCTATGTTTACCGCAGCTAAACCAAAAACTAATCCTAACGGAATTCCCAGCGATCTTTTTGGAGCCATCAATGAACTTAAGCAAGAGTTAAACGCCGTAATTTTGGCACACTACTATCAAGAGGCGGATATTCAGGATATTGCCGACTATTTGGGAGATTCTCTGGGATTATCGCAACAGGCTGCAAATACAGATGCTGATGTAATTGTCTTTGCAGGGGTACATTTTATGGCAGAGACGGCGAAGATACTCAATCCTAATAAGTTGGTTTTATTACCCGATCTTGAAGCTGGTTGTTCTTTGGCTGATAGTTGTCCACCACAAGAATTTAAGGCTTTTAAAGATGCTCATCCAGATCATATAGTTATTTCCTACATTAACTGTACTGCTCAAATAAAAGCACTCAGCGATATTATCTGCACTAGCTCCAATGCCGTAAAGATAGTTAATCAAATTCCTCGAAATCAGCCAATTATATTTGCCCCAGATCGCAATTTAGGTCGCTATGTTAGCGAACAGACTGGGAGAGATTTAGTTTTGTGGGAGGGTAGCTGTATTGTCCATGAAACTTTTTCCCAAAAGAGGATTATTGAACTAAAAGTTGAGCATCCCAGCGCCGAAATGATTGCTCACCCTGAATGCGAACCTCCTGTATTGAGCTACGCAGACTTTATTGGTTCAACTACCGCGCTATTAAATTACGCTCAACAAAGTCAGAGCGACAAATTTATCGTTGCTACCGAGCCTGGTATAATCCACCAGATGCAAAAAGCTGCTCCCAATAAGCAATTTATTCCCGCACCAGGAATGAACAACTGCGCCTGTAATGAATGTCCTTATATGCGCTTGAATACTTTAGAGAAGCTTTATCTGGCAATGAAAAACAAAACTCCCGAGATTACTATGCCTGAAGATATTCGCATCGGCGCATTAAAACCAATTCAAAGAATGTTAGAAATGTCTTAGAAACTTGAGTTTCAAAATACATAATTTTAGCTAGAGCATCTTGAGAGAGATTACTAACTTTTCTCTGTTCCTTGGCAAACAACGCCAGCCTTACCTTAAGTTCGACCAGTTCAGCTTCAGCGGGGGTCACGCCTGCTTAATTGATAAGCCAATCCGCTTGAGCTTTTCGTTGATTTCCAAAACTCTTACTTTTACCACCTGCCCAACTTTAACGATCTCGTTGGGATCGGTTACAAAGCGATCGCACAGTTGAGAGATATGTACCAAGCCATCTTGGTGTACTCCCACATCCACAAACGCGCCAAAGTTAACCACATTAGTCACCACTCCCTCTAAAATCATTCCCTCCGTAAGATCGCTGATTTCGGCAACCCCCTCTTGGAAAGTAGCATACTGAAATTGTTCACGGGGATCTCTGCCTGGTTTTTCCAGTTCGGCAACAGCATCTTGTAGGGTAGGCAAACCAATGTCTTCCGTGACAAATTGCTTTAGATCGAGGCTTTTTAGGCGATCGCTTACTTGAGTAATTTGAGCCAAAGATACGTTCAAACTTTTGGCGATCTGCTTAATTACCTGATAGCTTTCAGGATGCACTGCGGTATTATCCAACGGATTCTCCCCATTACAAATACGGAGGAAACCTGCTGCTTGTTCATAAGTTTTTTTACCAAGCTTTGCTACCTTAAGTAATTCCCGACGGTTGTTGAATGCACCTCGCTCGTTACGGTAAGCCACAATGTTATTGGCGATCGCACTCGATATTCCTGAGACAAAAGTAAGTAATTCTTTAGAAGCCGTATTTAAATCTACGCCGACATAATTTACGCAGCTTTCGACACATTCTTCAAGCTTCAGCTTGAGCAACTTTTGATTCACATCATGCTGATATTGTCCGACACCGATAGATTTAGGGTCTATTTTGACCAATTCTGCGAGAGGATCTTGTAATCTTCTGCCAATACTAATTGCTCCTCGTATCGTTAGATCTAGATCGGGAAATTCCTCTCGCGCTACCTCACTTGCAGAGTAGATTGATGCCCCTGATTCATTTACAATGACCTTGATTGGCTGCTGCTCAATTTCCCGTAATACCTCCCCCACAAATTGATCTGTTTCCCGAGATGCCGTACCGTTGCCGATGGCAATTAATTCGATCTGATATTTAGTAATTAAGTCTTTAACCGTATGTGCAGCCTGTTTTCTTTTGCCCTC
>CAVRWR010000040.1:0-17612 GCA_963724445.1 uncultured cyanobacterium
CAAACTTATCAAACTAAGCTGCTCTAGATCTTCAACACTTAATTTCCAGCCCATTGCCCCTGCATTGTCTTGAGCTTGTCGGGCATTTTTTGCCCCAGGAATAGGAATCACATTATCCTGCATGATTAACCAGTTTAAAGCTACTTGAGCAGGAGTTTTATCATACTTCTGCGCCAACTGCTGAAGACTGCTAATTACTGGTTCAATTGTACTCAAGCCAGCAGTAGAAAACTTGGGGTCCAATTTCCGCGCACCCTGAACTATCGACCTATTCTCTGGCGTATATTTCCCTGTCAACAGTCCTTGGTCCAGAGGACTATAAGCCAAGATAGTAACTCCTAACTTACGGGCAAGTTCTAAAATGCCGTTCTGCTCGATCTTCCTGGTTAACAAAGAATAGCGAACTTGATTTACTGCCAAAGGAACACCATACTGCGACAAAAGATCGTGAGCCTGCTGCATTTGTTCTGCCGAATAGTTGCTTACTCCTACCGTTAAAATTCGCCCTCTTGTTACCTCTTGCGCTAACGACTCCATTAAAGTCTGTTGGCTCATCAGAAAGCTAAAGGGCATATGCACCTGATAGAGAGCAACCTGTTCCACCTGTAGCCGTTTTAAGCTATCGCTTAAGGTATCCGCTACTGCTTGGGCGTTGAATCTCCAAGGAAGCGGAAAATATTTGGTAGCAATTTGTACTGGTTGAGTAGTTCGTTTTAAAAAGCGTCCGATTAGTCTTTCTGATTCACCCAAACCGTAAACTTCGGCAGTATCAAAAAAAGTTGCGCCGCTTGCCACCGCCGCTGCAAAAGCCTTAGATACTTCGGCTTCACCATAATCCGAACCATATCCCCAAAAAAGGCGATCGCCCCAAGACCAAGTACCAATACCTAAAGATGGCAGGGAAACGTAATTGATCAGTAGTTTGCTTGATTCCATAAATATGAATGTCAGGAGATAATCTGAGCTAGTTTGGAGCAGTTAAATTAGTTATTAGACTTATAAGAGAAGCATTATTATCGATCGCATATTGATTAGTCGAATAAGAGCGATCGTCATCAATGTAGCTGAGTTGTCCCAAATTTTTGGCGACTAAACCATCTTGAGCATTGGTATTAGGACCTCCAACAACTAAACCAGGAATAGCTATTTTTTTAGCGATCGCCAAGGGATGATTGATGTGCTTAACAGGTCGATCGCCAATATCTGTAACAAAGGTTTGATTAAAGTGATTGCGACCTAAAATGTAGTCTAGCTGGTCGGTGGCAGCGGCTAAATATTTATTATTCTGGGTCAACCGATAGGCATAGAATAAAGTAATACCTTCTTCAGCGCTCAGACGATTAGAATGCCAAATAAAATTATCGTTGGCGAGTTGATACTGACTCTGTTTGACTTTATCCAATACTAAGTCTGCTCGTTGTTCAACTTTAGTCTTAATTTTAGCAATAACTTCAGAGGAAGCAGGTTGTTCATCTTGGGTTAGATAGTCGATCATCGCCAGGGGTGCGGGATTCTTCCAGTCAAATAGACTATACTCCGTCTGGTCTAAATGCTCGGCAAAATAGCCAGAGAAATCTGCTTTTCCTGTGGCAATATAGAGTTCTGCTGCTGCCCACAGGCGATCGTCGAGATCAGTTTGAAGACTTGCCTCTGTATCCAAGGCAGAAGCTAAATATTTTTCCGAACCTTTATCATCCCCCTTTACCCAGTTAACCCTCATCTCTGGTTGAGTTTGGAGATATTGCCAGGCTGACTCAGCCGCGTTTAAATAGATAGTTGCTAAGGAGGAATCGAGCGACTGATAAGTTCTACTAGCGATCGCCATTACCGCAGCAAATTTAGCAGTTTCGGGGGTAGATATGCCATAAATATAACGCGGTTGAATATCTGCACCAGGACCGATGGCGATCGCCCATTTTTTACCAGAAAGCTTACGATATACTGCCCCGTCACCTCGCTGCATTTTTAATAACCAGTCCAAGCCAAACTGCATCTCATCCAATAAATCGGAAACACCATTACCGCTTTCAGGAATAGCTAATTGATTATCAGGGAATAAATCTGGATATTGCTGGTAAAGATTTAGTAGGCGGGCAATACTTACGGTAGTGGTGGCAACATACTTACTATATGCTGCCCCATTGTGCCAACCACCCACCGCAGGGACAGATTCTTCTGCTGGATGAAACTGGTCTTGATGGGCAATCAAACCGTCCTTGAGGTGACAGGGAACATGGGATATACCGGTAACAGGATCGTCTAACTCTACGCCACACCGTTGAAGATAATAAGTGCGCAGGAGAGTTACTAAAGGCTGTTGATAGATGTCTTGACCAATTTGAAACGGTGGAGATTTCAGCTTATCTTGCTTTAGATAATACTTGCCTGGTTGAGTAATCGAGGTGAAGTCAATTTTAGCCAGGCGATCGCCAGTCTCATCGTCTCTAATTTCTGGTTTTAAAGGTAGAGTCGCGATTATTTTTTTACTATCAGAATTTAGTAATTCAAGTGGAGCATCAGGATTTAGATTATTGATTAAAAAAGCTGTTTTTTGCCATTGAGGTAAATATCCTATCTGATTGACCACAATTGCTGTTTTTACTTGAGATAGGGTCTTAAGATCATTATTAAAATTAGATATACCGATAATTAGGGCAATAAAGATAGCGGCTAAAAACAAGACACGTATTCTATAATTCACCATAAAATTTTTTTACTGATTGCGGGGAATAATAGTGCGATCGCCACAATTTTTGGCATCGACTACTGCTGTTAAGGAATAGGAATAGTTTAATTCGGGATGAAAGTATTCGCTGTAGAGAAAAGCATTTTGTATAGGTGCAAAGGTCACTTTCGGAGAATTTCCCAATCCGTGTTTGCTAATCAGACAAATATTATCTGACGGTTTTATCTGACTCAATAACTCTGGTTTAACGTTGTTAGCTAGATGTTTCTCCAAGCTAATAAATACTGGTCTACCATAGAATTTACCAATTTTATTCTGGACGAAGATCAGGAAAACTAAATATATTAATCCCATATATTTTGGTTGCAACCATCGCCAACGCCGCCAGTTGATTTGGCTGCGGGAAAGCAAATATAGGTTCAGGGATACTAAGCAAATCATCCAGAACATAAAATATCTTAATTCGTGAGATTGAGGAAAATTAGCTGGAACAATTGACATGATTAAAACCGTTATCAATGCAGTGCGGGCATCGATTAAACTTTCTGCTGGTGCTAATTTGCGATTTTGCATTAGTTCGTGGATGAACAAACCGATCGAGAGTAAAACATTAAAAATTACGTAAGCACCAAAAAAACCTCCTCCTCGATCCATATATTGATCGTTTCCTCCATTCCATTGATCGGTTGTCCACCAGGTGGGAGTAGTGATTTCGAGGACTGAATCGAGCCATTTTTGCGGTCGATTTCCTTCTTGATATGTTTTGGGAACTACTTCATGGTTAAGCACGATTCCTGCCACCTCAATTTTGATGGGGTAAAAAGGATTGCCATATAAGGCAATATTTTTGACGGGTGTAGCAAAGATTAAAAGCGAAGCGACAAGGGCGATCGGTATAATTTTCTCTAATTTGGGTCTGGGAATTGAGGACTGTTTAAAATAGAGCCACAAAAATCTCATCGCGATCGCGCAGCAAACGAGGAATGTTAAAGGCTGTAATTGAGGCTTAATGTTAGCTGCTGTTGCTGCCCCCAAAAACATGATTATCCCATCCCGTCGGCTGGGGAATTGTTGGTTTTTCCAGAGTAGATAGGTCATCATTATGAGAACAGAAATGCCGATATTTCCTGGTAAATCTACAAAGCAAGTAGCAGCATGAGTAAATACGGCGGGAATTGCCAAAAGAGAGATTGCCGATAAGTAAAGGGGAACTTGAAAATAGCTTTTTAGAAACGCCAAGTAAGTTATCAAACTAAAAAAACAGACTAAATTAGCTGCCTGTATTCTGCCTGTAATGAACCAAAATAAGCCTTGCAGCCAATGAGCCAAGAGGGGAAAACCAGCAAATCGATATTGGATAACCAACTCAGGGGTAAATTCTTCTACAGGGACAATGCCCCAAATTCTGGCGGCGAATGGCAAGTGATACCACCAAGTATCGTAATTAGTATCAATATCAATAATTGCCTTGAGAAAAATCAAAATGATCGCCACAAAAGCGATCGCCTGGAGAAAAGTTTCTAATCCTAGCTTGATTTTTGGCGACTGAGAAATTTGATTTTTAATAGTTTTCATAAAAATTCTGGTACATTATCAAGGCATCTTTGACAGTACATACTAATGCAGTACCAGCAGTAACGTTTATAGCTCGTTTCGCTTTAGAATTTTGCAGCAAAAGTTGAGTTCGATCTGCTAAATACCCATAGCCTAGCTTAACTCCACCCACAGCCACCGCAGCGATCGCCATAATTACAATTGTGTCCATGATAGATACCTCTGATAAATCGATAAATGCAGGAAAAAAACTAATATAAAAGAAAATTGCTTTAGCTTAGGACTGTTGACTGACTTAGGGTTTAATAAATTCTGCGGCATTAGGCGGAATCATCGTCAGATTACCGCAATCTGAAGGATCTATAGCTACTCTGATACTGTAGTCATATTTAATCTCTGGGTGAAAATAAGAACTATAGAAAAAAGCATTAGCAATAGATGCAAAAGGAACAGCATTAGGCTTGGTAATTGCGTGACGGGCAATTATACAGGTACGTTGATTGGGGATCATCTGCTCGACAAGCTCTTGTTTGGTATTGTTTTTTAGATATCTCGGCAACGATCTAAAATCTGGTTTGAAGTAGTAATTATTAATTCTGGTACAGACGATCGCCAGAAACAGAAGATAAACCAATCCGCTATATTTAGGCTGCAACCAGGTAAACAGTTGCTCTCGATGGGATGAAATTATACTTAGATTCAATGATACCAAGGTAATCATCCAAAACATAAAATACCGCAATTCATGGGACTGGGGGAAGTTGGCAGGAATTAGAGATACCAGCAAGATTGTAATTAAAGCGGTGCTAGCATTACGAGATTTATTTTCGGCAAATTTTCTATTGTGTAACTGCTCTTTAATAGTCAAACCAACTAGCAGCAGCAGATTAAACACCACATAAGCGCCAAAAAAACCACCAGCACGGTCTAAATATTGCTCATTACCCTGATTCCACTGATCTACTGACCAGTTGGGAGTATTAATTTCTAGAATGGATCGTAACCATTTCTGGGGTCGATCGCCTTCATTATAGGTTTCAGGATTTAATTTGTGATTTAGGACAACGCCTGCCACTTCAATCTTGATTGGATAAAAGGGATTGCCATATAACGCTACGTTTTTAATTGGCGTGGCAAAAATTAAAGTAGAAGCGATCGCCGCTAAAGTTATGGTCAGCCCTAGCTGGCGATTATTAGGATTAGTATATTTAAAATATAGCCAAACTAATCTAATTCCTACGAGCCAATAAAGCACAAATACTAAAGGCTGTAATTGAGGTTTGGTGTTTGCCGCCATTGCTGCACCCAAGAAAGCTACTAACAGTTCTCCTTTATTCGGTAATCTTGATTGGCTAAAGAACCTAAAGATCATCATCATCAATACCGACACCCCAACATTTCCAGGCAAATCGACGAGACTGGAGGAGGCATGAGTTAACACCGTAGGAATCGTGAAAATTGCGATCGCCGATAGATACAGCGGAACTCGAAAATACGTCCGCAGAAAACCAAAATAAATTATTAAACTAAAGTATCCGACTAAATTGGCTGCCTGAACTCGCCCCGTCAGTTTCCATAACAAACCCTGGAAAAAATGCGCTAATAAGGGAAACCCCTCATAGCGATACTCGACTAAGTTTTCCGAAAGAAAGGATGACTTAGGCACAATGCCCCAGATTCTGGCAGCAAAAGGTAGATGATACCAACCCACGTCATAGTTGTTGTCAATATCAATAAACGCCTTGAGGAAGACTAAGATCGCGATCGTTAAGGCGATCGCACTTAAAATGATTTCCAGTACTTGTCTATTGTTTTTTTGCACTGAATAATTGGTCAGAAATTATAAATGACTTAACCAGAAGGTTTGAGGTTTAGAGAGAAAATAATTTATGGTCAATCAAGAAATTAGTTACTGACTGAGTTTTTCGCCTAATTTATTCGCCTAATTTATTCGCCTAATTTAACCTAAACAGTTTTGGGTACTGCAAATAAATGAACTCTACGATCTATTTCTTGTTGTAAATCAAATTTTTCTGGTTTCTCTGAATCATTCCATTGAACCCACGTTTGGTAACGTTCTATATTAATTAGCTCAAAAATTTCCTTTACTGAGGTATTGTAGCGAGATAGTATTTCAGTGTGTATTTCTATTTCTAGTTTCGGCAGAGTTTGTAGGATTTCTGTTGCACCTTTCAACACTTCAGTTTCATATCCTTCTACATCTATTTTTAGGAAAGTAGGCACAGTCGATGATGTTTTAGCATAATTATCTAGAGTTATAATTTCTGCCTCTTCTGTGCCATAAAGAAAGTTTTTAAGCCATGAAGTTGAAATTAGATTTATCGGAGTTACAGATGCATTCGACTTATCAAAAATTTTTAGTTTTGTTTCTTGGCTACCTAGACCTTTGCGTTCTAAGATGACATTTTTAATATTATTTATCTCAATATTTTTTTGAGCTATTTGAGCATTTCTAGGGTTTATTTCAAAAGTAATAACTTTACCTTCTATTCCTACCCAATCTGCTAAAAGTATTGCCGTTAAACCATGGTGGGTGCCACATTCAAACACAATATCCCCTGGCTTGGTTATCTCTTCGATAAACTCATATTCTGAGTGTGCAGAAAGCGATTTATTTTCAGTTGATAATGATTCATCGTACCATTCTTGGGCTTCTGAATCTGCTATAAAAAAATCAAAAGTAACATCGCCAAGTTGTTTTTTAATGATGTATGAATCGATTTTTTGTTTTTGGACAGCTTGAATTGCTTTTTTCGCAGTTTTGCTAAATTTTCCAATCAGCGATTGAACCATGATATATTCCCTATTGTACTGTTTTGAAATGTTGTAACTATGTTTTCAATATATAGTAAAGCTAATATAGAGTCAAAAATTGATTATTGTTCTCGATCATTATCATGTCAGTTGAAAGTTTGAAATATTAATTAAATTTGAAATATTAATTAAAAATTACAGATATTGAAATTTGAAGATGATTTTCTCATAATTGTATTTATTATCTTCTTTAACTTTACCAAATATAAGACTAAGACATTTTTTCATTTGTCGGTTCATAAAATGCTTTTGTGCTTCACTGCTCTAGACTCAAATCACGAGGAATGATCGTGCGATCGCCACAGGCTGTTGGATCTAATGCTGCTTGAATTGAGTAATCATAATCTATTTCAGGATGAAAATATGAACTATATAAGAAAGCGTATTTCAATGCCGCAGTAGGTGCAGTCTGAACATCTTCGCCGATATGCATACTCATGAGGCAGACTTGTTCATTCGGTTCGATCTGATTGAGATATTCTTGCTTGACTCCAAATGCCACGTATTGATCGAGAGTGATTCCTGAAGGCTTAACGTAAAAATAGTCCGTTTTTATCAAGACAATTGCCAGAAATATTGTGTACACCAAGCCCATATACTTTGGCTTCAACCACCGTCCCAAAAGTTGTCTATTTTTGGGCAGGGAAACGAGATAAAGATTGAGGGATACTAAACAGATCATCCAATACATAAAGTATCTCAACTCATGGGATTGGGGAAAGTTGAGGGGAACAATCGACATGATGATCGCGGTAAACAAAGCGATTCTCGCTTCTGTAGCCTGATGATGGTTGGGAGTTTTTAACCGTGATGCTCTAGTCTCGGTTTTCTCAATCAATAAATATTTGTTTTGAACTACTTCCCTCAACCAAAATCCGACTAACAAAAGCAGGTTAAACACGACAAATAGACCAAAAAAACCGCCCCGACGGTTGCGATCAACTTCATTACTCCACTGATCGGGAGTCCATCTTAGGGGTGCATCGATTTCTAGTACTGAGGTAATCCAGTTTAGCTGTCGATTGCCTCCATCGTAAGCCTCTGGACTTAATTTGTGGTTGAGAACAACTCCGCCCACTGTAACTTTGATGGGATATAAAGGATTGCCGTAGAGGACGGTATTTTTAACTGGAGTAGCAAAAATAATCGTTGCGGCGATCGCGCCAATTGGTAACAGCTTGAATAGCTGCTTGATGCCTATTTGGTGCCGAGCAAGCCAGAGGAGTCTCAAACCAGTAAAGAGCAAAATGAGCAATACCAGGGGCTGCATTTGAGTTTTGGTGTTAGCGGCGATCGCCCCACCAATAAATGCCATTAGCAAATCTCCCTTGGTAGGTAGCTGTTGATTGGCGTAAAAGCGATAGGTCATCATCACCAGGATTGATATGCCAACGTTTCCCAAAAGATCGACAAAGCTAGTACTGGTGTGGGTTAAAACTAAGGGAATCGAAAATAAGGCGATCGCCGAAAGATACAGTGGGACTTTAAACCAAACTTTAAGAAAGCCAAAATAGCCCACAATCGCGCAGAAGCTAACCAGATTAGTTGATTGGATTCTTCCTGTGATGCGCCAGAAAAAGCCCTGGAGAGTATGCGCCAACAAAGGAAAGCCATCAAATCGTGGCTCAAACCACTTTTCGTCTCCTGTAAACACTTCTCTGGGTAAAATTCCGCCCAATCTGGCAGCAAAAGGTAAGTGATACCATCCTGGATCGTAGTTGTTGTCAAGATCTAAAATTACCTTGAGAAATATGGAAATAGTTAGAGCGATCGCCATCAAAGTCAAGATGGTTTCTATACCCAGCCTGCGCGGCTGAGTATATTCTTTTTTGGTCGCAAAATCCAACCTGGGGAATAAATTATTAGCCATTAATTTTGTTTACTGGTAAACAAAGCAAACCTTTCGACTAGAGAAACTACCGCAAATACCGCCAACATAATTACCACTGCTACCACATATAGAAATCGTTGCATCAAAGCGTATTTGACTGCATCAACATTGGGAACATCAAACAAGCCCAGTAGCCCAATCCAGCTAAACTCCATTAGTCCTAGATTGGCTGGAGTAAAACTCAGCAGCATCGCTAACTGAACGATCGGCGAAATAAATGCTACTGCCCATAGATTCATCTTAAATCCGCCAGCGATCGCAATTAAGATTCCCCGAACAATCCAGACTATATAGCGAAACACGGAAATCCAGTACAGGTACAGAGTAAATTTCTTGCCTAAAATAGAATCGCTACTGGTGGTTACTTCTGCTTCAGCAGCTCTGTTTTTGCCTGATTTTAACTGTTTTACCCAGGTCAAGGTTTTAATCAGCCAAGATATGATGCGGCGATGCCATTGATTAATGATAAAGTGGGTGCCAATAATAGTCGCAATCCAGCTAAAAACTGCTACCGATAAAGAAATATATTTCAGCACATAGAGTATAGCAGCGGGAAATAACAGCAGGGGAATCAGAAAGTTGAAAAACTGATCGTAGATAACTGATAAAAAACCTCGTGATAAAGAGCTTACTTTGTGAACCCGCAAAGCTAAATTCTGCACCATGACAATGCCCACATACTGCGGCATAAACTGCATGGTTAAAGAACCCAAAGTGGTATAAAACAGGTAAAAACGTAGCGGCTGTTGATTGTCAGGGGATAACTTTTGAGTAACTAATCCCCATTTGTAAGCCGACATTATAGTATGAACAATTAAGGCGGTAATTGATAGCCCAGCATATAGAGGATTTAAACTATAGAAACTAGCAATAATCTGGTCAAAATCTACTTCAGTAAAGCGTAGAATCAGCCAAACCAGGAATATTCCTAAAGCCAGAGATAAAACACTAGAGATAATATTCTTTTTATTCAGCATTTATCTTGTTAATATTGATTTTGTACAGACCAAGCATGCCTTGTTTTTTATAACCTTCAACTTTTAGCCTAATTGATCGTATCGCCATTTTGTTACCAGGTCTATGCCAAGTAACTCAGAAATTTTGCTAACTTCAGGCTGATATTGCTGCATTAGCTGTAGCTTTAGATCTTCTGGCATTGTGGCTTTTGGTGCTTGATGCCAAAGAAACTTCTCGACAAGATTATCCCGAATAAACTCGTTAAACTCCTGAGAAATTAAGTTCTTAGAAATGTTTTTTACCAGAGGACTATTAATTAAATTATTAACTGCTTTAAACTTTACTTCTTTATTCACATTAACTGCCGAATATTCGGGAATAAAGCTCGGATCGACTCCTAAAAATTCTAAGATTTCACGAAATATGCGGTCATTTTCTAACTGGAAATCTTCAAAGACGACCGCCTTAATTTGATTGGGCTTAAAGCGATCGCAATAGCGTTTTACCTGCTGATAATACTGCACTCTTTGAGAATAATAGAGATAGCTAGGACTAGTTACTCTGGGACTAAGAGACTGCTCCTGTTTACGCTCAGGTTCTAAAGCTAAGGCGCTGAGAAAGTCTGGCTCGTTCTCTTCGGTAAACTTGACGTAGTGACTATGAAGTGAGTAGAGAAACTTGGCTGGCTCCCGCAGAATTATCATGATCTTGGCATCAGGATTGAAATTATGAATCTTCTCCGCTGCTACCTGGGAATAAAGATAGTTGGTGGAAGACTCTCCCGCAACTTTTACGTCTTTTGCTTTGCTAAAAAGCTGGAGATAAGCCGCCTCATTTCTAAAGTCAAAAAAACGCTGTTTGCCGTAGGCGCGATCGCTTTCGAGATGAAAATCAGCACAAAAAAAATGTGGCTCTTTGATACTTGACATGTATATTTCGGGATGCTGTCCCAAAAATTGATGCAGAGCTGTGGTTCCTGATTTCGGCTGCCCGACTATAAATAAATTAGGCTTCATAAACATCTCAATTGTTGTGCAGTAAGACTTACCCCTGAGCCTGAAGTTTTGCTTTAAGCCTAGCAGACACTCGCTCTTGAATGCGAGAATCCTGCCAATATCTGCGCCATCCTGTTGGTCCTAGCCAGATAAAGTCACCAGCTAGTTTTAACAAGTCAGGAGATTTGCCGTGAACCATCGCTGCCAAGGTGGTATTAACCTCTGTGGAGAAAAAGGCTACCTTGGTAACTTCCTTATTTGGTTGAGCAGGAAGATGTTTATCTACTACTAAACGCATTTGCTGACGAAATTCCGCTACCCCAGAGCTACGACGAATTGTTTGAGAATCACCGTGTACTCTAAACGCCGCCAAGGGTCGAGCAATATAGCAGGTGTCTCCTCGTGCTGCTAGCTTTAGCCAAAAATCCCAGTCTGCGGTATACCAGAGGTCGTTACTTAGTCCACCGACCTCTAACGCCGCTTCTCGTCGAAAAACAGGGGCGGGAATGGCGATAAAGTTTTGGATCAACAGCTTTTCCTGCATTACTTGGGCGGAAACTAACTTTTGCTTGGTGGAACAGGGGACATCGCCATAAACCCAACGGTTTACCCTGCTCGTCGATAAATACTGAATCGTGAAGATACAGACTTGCTTGAGGATCTGCCGCGATCGCATTTTTGATCTGAGCCAATCGCCCTTCTAGCCAAAGATCGTCCTGATGGAGGAAACAGGCATGTAGTCCAGTAGCTTCTTTAAGTGCATAGTTGGTATTGGCAACCCAGTTACCAGCCCTCGCTTTAGTAATTAGCTTGATATTGAGCCTGTTCTGAAATTCGGCAACGATTGAGAGAGTATCATCCGTCGAACCATCGTCAATGATTACGCACTCCAGTTCACTATCCTGCTGCACTAGAACTGAATTTAAAGCTGCCGCTAAATACTTACTACCGTTGTAGGTAGGAATGATCACCGACAGCCATGGCTGCTGCATCATCGTTTTAACCCCAAGATACTAAGAAAAAAGCTAGAGAAGATTACCTGAATACCTAAAGCTAAACAGGTTACCCCAGGAATTACGATGGGCATGGTTTCCATGGGGTTGAGAGAACCAAAATCATGCTGTCCCCAAATGCCAAAAGCATAAACCGAGGCGGCAACTCCCGCAATCAACAGTACTGCACCAGTAATCAAACCCGTCTCTAAGTTGAGGTAGTTAAATAGTCTGTTCAAGCGTCGATCTTCTGGTAACAGTCCCTCGCCAATACCAAATACCTTAGTAAACAGGGCAAACATGACGATTTGGAAACCAATGGTCATGGCAGTGGAGGAATATAGCAGACTATGGACTTTGGGGCTTGGTAGCAACGATAAAGTTCCCAAGAAGCCAGCCAGAATCATAAAAATACCAGGATAAAAGAATAGCCAACGGGGACTATACATCAATAAGAAACGGAGGTGTCTCCAACCATCACGCCAAGTATTAAGATGAGGCGGACGACTACGACCATCAGGGGATAAGGTTGTAGGTACCTCAGTAATCTGCATTTTATGTAGGGTAGCTTTAACTACCATCTCGCTAGCAAATTCCATCCCCGTAGTCTGTAAGTCCAGGTATGCGATCGCGTCTTTACGGAAACCACGCAACCCACAGTGAAAATCATTACAAGAGCTAGCGAATAAGAGTTTACCAATACCTGTTAGTACGGGATTTCCTAAATATCGGTGCAGAAAAGGCATTGCTCCTGGTTCAATTCCACCCAAGAAACGATTACCCATGACCAAATCGTAGCCGTTACGTAGCTTGGCAATAAAGGGATTGAGATTACTAAAGTCGTAACTGTCATCCGCATCACCCATGATAATGTATTTCCCCCGAGCAGCGGTAATACCGCCTTTGAGCGCGCTACCGTATCCCTTGGCAGGAATATCAACCACTCTAGCATTGAGTCTTCTAGCAATTTCCTGGGAACCATCTTTACTACCGTTATCGGCAATAATTACTTCTCCTGCAAGGTCGTTCTCAGCGATAAACCTCTGAGCTTTTTTAATACAGGTTTCTAAAGTTTCCGCTTCATTGAGGCAGGGCATAATGATTGATACTTCAATCGCGCTTGCTTGCTCTAAACGTTCTATCTGTTTACTTACTGGTGTTTGCCTAGTGATATTGCCCAACATGGTTAATCCTCTTTTGATGATTGGTAGAAGGTCATAGACCTAATTTTTGGTTTTTGCCTACCGAATACTTCTTGCTCTATTGCGCCTGAATTAATAGCTAAACTAAAAAAAATAAAATATAAGATAACTCGTGACTAGGTTGAAGAAATGAAGTCAAATGCTTTTGCTTAAAACTGATATTCAGCAAGGTTTAGCAAAAAAACTTTTGCTTTTTAGCAATTTGGCTGCTTTTTTCGTCTAAATAAAAATACTTATATATAATCGATTTTTTTACATTTCTGATCATGTTTAGCTGATTTTCTTGGAGAAGAAAAATTACCAAGCTATCGCAATAAAAATATTCTCATAGTGATTAAGCTTATATTAAGAAAGTAGCGAATTAGTGTAAAAGTCTGGTGAATGAAATCCCAGTGTTGTCACCAAGATATTTAGCTTAGGAAAGCTTTTTTAGTTAATCTGTTAACTAAGTTAAATAACTAAGTTAAAAACCGCTATAAAATATCGAATAGTGACTAAACCATCACAAATCCTCTTTAAAGCTTTTTAGCAACCTTAACTCCAATGCAATTTAAGCAAAAAGCCATAATTATCCTGTTTCTAGGGTCGATCGCTGGATTAACTTTGGTTTCGGCGATTGTTCATCTGCTAACTGAATCTTGGTGGTTTGAGGCTGTAGGATTTGCTGCTGTCTTTTGGCAGCGGATTGGCTGGCAGGTGTTTATTTGGCTGGGAACATTGGCGATCTACGGCGCTTTTTTGAGCTTGAATTATTGGCTGGCTTTGCGTCTTACAGGCGATCGTGCCTTTCGCTTCTTGGAATCGAGTGAATTAGAACCCTATACGCAGAAATTTGCCAACTATATTGTTGCTGTCCTAATTTTTGTAATTTCTCTGAGCGTGGCAAATCTTAGCGCTGCATCTTGGGAATTGTTTCCTCAGTTTCTCAACGCCACGCAATTTAATCGCCTCGATCCGATCTATAAAAAAGATCTTGGTTTTTATTTATTTCGTTTTCCCTTACTAGATAACCTGGAAAATTGGTGGCTGACGCTATTAATTACTGGATTAGTATTGTCGGTTCTGGTTTACATCTTCAAAGGCATAATTCGCTTCGACTGGCAGTGGAAGAATTTGGTTATCGAACAACAGTGGCAAAAATTCATCACCAAGCCGATCAAAGTACACTTAAGTTTACTGCTGGCGGCGATCGCGATAGATATTGCCGTGGACTTCTGGCTCGAACGCTATGAACTGCTTTATTCTTCTGAAGGGGTGGTTTGGGGGGCTGACTATACCGATACCCATGCCCGTTTATTTGCCTTTTGGGTAATGATTGTAGCCTCAGTATTATTGGGAATCTGGCTGATAGCTGCTACCTGGTCAAATAATCTGCTGCGTCCCGTATACGGCATTGGGGTATACGCCTTAATTCTAGTAGTGGTCAACGGCACTTATCCTGAGTTGCAGCAGCGTTTTGTGGTTGAACCGAATGAATTAGCCAAGGAAATTCCCTATATTAAGCATAATATTGAGTTTACACGACAGGCTTACGATCTGGCAAAGATTAATACTCAAGATTATCAACTTAATTCAGCGGATAATCTTAACCCGAATATTCTGTCAGAAAATCAAGCCACCATCGACAATATTCGTCTTTGGGATTATCGCCCTCTATTGACTACCTATCGGCAGCTACAAGAAATCCGCTTTTACTATAGATTTAATGACGTTGATGTTGACCGATATACCTTTGATGGCAACTACCGTCAGGTAATGCTTTCCCCCAGAGAATTTAATTACAGTCAAGTACCAGCTTCGGCTCGAACCTGGGTCAATCAAAGACTCAAATACACTCATGGCTATGGTCTAGTCATGAGTCCTGTCAATGAGGTAACTGAGGACGGTTTACCCGTATTGTTTGTCAAAAATATTCCTCCCATTTCGCAAACCGAATTAGCGATCGAAGAACCAGGAATATATTACGGTGAGTTGACTAAAGACTATATCTATACGGGTATGGATACCTTTGAATTTGACTATCCCCGTGGTGATGAAAATGCTTTTATTAAATACGATGGTTTAGGCGGTGTCCCTTTAGACAACTGGTGGCGCAGATTAGTCTATGCTTATGAACAGGGTAGCCTAAAAATCTTAATTTCCAGCTATTTTACTCCCAATTCCCGTATCCATTACTATCGGCAAATTACCGAACGAGTAAGTCACGTTGCTCCTTTTCTCAAGTACGACAACGATCCTTACATGGTAGTGGCGGATGGCAGACTAAAGTGGATTATCGATGCTTATACTATGAGCGATCGCTATCCCTATTCTGAAGCTGCGGCTCATGAACAAAAAACCGAATTAATTACCGACAAAAACATTAACTACGTTCGTAATCCTGTAAAAGTTGTCGTCGATGCCAAAGATGGCACGATGCAATTTTACCTAATAAATGAAGACGAACCGATTATAGCTACCTACCGTAAAATATTTCCTAATCTATTCAAAAGTACAGACAGTATTCCTCCAGAAATACAGGCTCATTTTCGCTATCCACGAGACTTATTTGAAATCCAAGCCAAGATGTACTTGAGCTATCACATGGAAGATCCCCAAGTATTTTATAACCGTGAAGACGACTGGCGGTTTGCTACCGAACTTTATGACGATCGACAGCAGCAGGTAGAACCTGGTTATCTGATCATGAAGTTACCAGGAGAAACAGAAGAGGAGTTTGTCTTAATTCTCCCCTTTACTCCCGTCAACCGAGATAATATGATTGCCTGGATGGCTGCTCGTTCTGATGGCGACAACTACGGTAAGCTACGACTATATGAATTTCCCAAGCAAGAGCTGATTTATGGTCCATTTCAGATTGAGGCAAGAATCGATCAAGATCCTGAGATTGCCGAGCAGATAACTCTCTGGAGTCAAAGAGGTTCCAGGGTAATTCGGGGAGACATCTTAGTTATTCCCATTGATGGTTCAATACTTTATGTTCAACCCTTATATCTCCGTGCCAAACAGGGAGAGCTACCCGAACTTACCCGCATCATCGTGGCTTATGATAAGAAAATTGTGATGACTCCTACCTTAGAACAATCTTTAGCTGCGGTATTTGACCAGATTCCCCCTGGACTAACTGATGCTGAATTACCTGCGATCGCCGATGAGCGATCGAATACCGCAGCTTTAGCCATTTATCAGCAAGCACAACAGGCGCTAAAGCAGGGCAACTGGATCGAATATGGACGCTATCAACAGCAGTTACAAGAGATGTTGCAAGAACTAAATTACAATAATTAAAGAATTTCTTACAGTCCTGGGCAATTCAGCAAAAATATTCGAGCAAACTGATTCTACCCGTCTATTCAGGAGTTTTCGGCGCTACTTCACTAGGGGTTAATTCTGCTGCAATACAATTTTTCATTGCTTCTTCACTAGAGATTTGCGCAATACTTTCTAAATCCAAAGTACACTCAGCATGACGCTTCAGGTAGCAAACTTCGGCGACAGCTATCTAGCGCCATGACAGATTGTCCTGGCTCTGTGCCATCGCTAATTGTTGTAACGCAGCTTGCGAGTTCATCAGGTCTGCGGACACGATAACAAGCCTGTAGAGCTTCATTTCCCTTAATACTAGTTCCTACTTTAATTTGGTCAACGCAAGCTGCCAAGTCATTAGGTTCTAAGGCATCGGAACAAGCGGTAGCAGCGTTAGATTTATCTACGCCACTGGATATCAGGCTATCGGCACAGCTACCGATACTACCCGCCACGGCAGAATTGGGAACAGTCAAGACAAATAGGGGAAAAGAAATTAAACTAGCCCAACGAACTGCTCTTAATAGAATTTGCATGATAATTTATTTATATTTTCAACTCACAACCATACTAAAGGTAGCCTATAAAAAAAGAGATGAGGAATAAATTATCAGGAATGAGAAGAGTAGATTACCGATTAAGTTTAAGTCCTTCATTTCCTTATTCCCCCAATTTATCTTTTGAGAAAATAAAACAGCCCTCTTTCTAATATTGAGGAACATTGGGGTCAATTTCTTGACTCCAGGCGGCAATTCCTCCTGTAACGTTTGTCCCTTCAATACCTGCCTCTTGCAAAATATTTAATGCCTTTGCCGATCGCCCTCCCAATTTGCAATGAGCAATCAGACGATGACCATTAAGCATTTCCTTGACCTTTTGAACTCCATCGCCATCTTCTAGTTCAGACAGAGGTATTAAAACTGAACCATCAATTTTGGCAATTTCGTATTCATTAGGATTGCGAACATCTAACAGGAGGAAATCGTCTTTCCCGCTATCCATGAGCTGTTTTAGGTCTTTGACTGACATTTCTGGGATCATATTACTAGCTTCTTGTGCTGCTGCTGCTGCTTGAGGAATCCCGCAGAATTCCTGATAATCAATCAGTTTTTCAATTACGGGTCGTTCGGGGTTAGGACGTAACTTAAGTTCGCGGAACTTCATCTAGCATATGACTAGTCTAGTAGAGGACAT
>CAVRWR010000041.1:0-40517 GCA_963724445.1 uncultured cyanobacterium
TCTGAGTAAGAAGGTACCACTAGCAGTCTAAAAAATGTTACTTTGCTCAAAGGAAAAATTAGGAGTCAACCATTGAGTCAAGACCTTGCACCCCATCAAAGATTAAACTCTGATCAAATTGCCGATATTCGTCTGGCATCATCAAAGATGACGGGAGCAAAGAGGAGAGCTTTTCAGGCGTCAATGGCCCTGAAATACTGTAAAGGGAGTGGTCGTCTGAGTGAAACAGTGTTTGGCTGGAAGCGTAAAACCGTAGCACTAGGTTTAGCCGAAAAGCGTAGTGGGCTCACTTGTGTAGGAGCGCAATCATTCTTGAGTGGTAGCAAGCGCTGGGAAGAACAACAGCCCTCAGCAGCAGAAACCCTGCGCCAGTTAGCTGAAGCTCATGCCCAACAAGATCCAACTTTTGAGAGCACAATTGCTTATACTCGACTCACTGCGGCCGAAGCAATTATTCAACTGAGAGCCCAGGGCTTTAGGGAAGACCAATTACCTGCCCCCAGCACCATGGCCGAGATTTTAAACCGTATGGGCTATCGCCTTCGCAAGATAGTCAAAGCCAAGCCAAAAAAAAACTGCCCGAAACCAACGCCATCTTTGACAATATCAAAGTGAAAGATAGTCCCGATGACTCAGGTCGAGTTAAGCGTCTGAGTCTGGACTCGAAGGCGACTGTCAAGATTGGTAATTATTCCCGTGGTGGTAAGACGAGAGGAGATAACCAAGCGGAGGATCATGATATGGGATGTACAGAAAAGTATATTCCTTGTGGTGTGGTCGACGAAGATAGCGGGCAATTGTACATTAGCTTTGGTAGCTCCTTTAAAACTAGTGACTTCATCGTCGATACTCTGGAGCAGTGGTGGCAGCTCCTGAACCCCCAGGAGCAAGAAACTTGTGAACTAATTCAACTTAAAGTTGACAATGGCCCTGAAAGTAGTGGCATACGGACTCAGTTCCTCAAGCGCATGGTGGAGTTGGCTGACAGTCTGAGTAAACCAATTCAATTACTGTACTATCCGCCTTATCATAGCAAGTACAATCCCATCGAGCGCTGTTGGGGAGTTCTAGAGCAGCATTGGAATGGAGCTAAGCTCATCGATGTGTCAACCATGTTGGCCTGGGCCCAAAGTATGACCTGGAAGGGGCTCAAACCGATTATTAATTTGAACAACAAAAGTTACCAAAAAGGCATCTCTCTCTCCAAGAAAGCGATGAAGGCTATCGAGAAGCGACTGGAACGCAATCCTCTTTTACCGAAATGGGACATCCTTATTCGACCTGCCTAATCGGTATCTTTTTTTTCAGAAATCTTCAGCATCAGCGAGGAAAGTGGTTGTCGGCAAATCTTGTTTGATGGATCGGAAGAAATTATCTATGGTGCTTGTGACGCTGGTGTTACTGCCTGGAGTTTGAGCGATGGCAAAAAGTTGTTTAGTTTTGCTTCTGAATATCCTGTAGAGGCGATCGCTCAAACTCCTGATGGTACAGTTATGGCAACGGTAAATGCTAATGTCTCAGGAGGACACACAAAAGAACCAGGTCATCAGATTCAGCTATGGCAACTAGATTCCTCAGAACCCAAGTTGATAAAAGCTTTAGATGGTCATGATAACGACATTGTTCAGCTCAAATTTACTGCCGATGGTGAGCGGTTAGTTAGCAGTAGCTACGATGGTCAAATTAAGGTTTGGAATTGGCAGCAAGGAACTTTAGATCGCAAGACCAGTAATCTTTACAGTAACAATGGTGTATTTAGCCTTAGTGCCAACAGCCAGCTAATAGCAGGCAATTTTCATTCTTCTACTATGATTAATTTAGTTACGGGATTACCGCTGAGAAATACCTTCAAACCGAGACAGAAACAACTCAGTGTGATGGCTTTTAATCCTCAAAATCAGCTCTTTGCCAGAGTAGAAAATTCTCCAGACAGTAACTCTTTAATCGATCTTTGGTCAACAGATAATTTTCTGGCAGAATTATCCAGCATTAGAGACAGTTACCGAACTATTCCTATCAGTAAATATTGGATTAATCAAGAACAGCAGCACATAGCTCAAGAGTCTGAAGCTGAAATAAATAAACCTGTTTCAATTGGTGTAGATCCACAGGCGATCGCTCAGTCCGCAATCGGCTTATCTGAAACCAGCGAATCTGAACAAGAACAAGTTCAGCTTGAATACCCTGAGGCAAATTTGGCTAGGGTAACTATCACCCAAACTAATTTAACCGATGATTCTGTGGCAGATATCCGTTATTTAGTTGAATTTGCTCCCTATGGCGACGCTGCGGCTGAGCAATGGCAGATAATCTGGGCAGGAGAACAGTTTAAATGTCAATCAGGACGAGGACATCAAAATTGGGGTACGGATTTATGTCATTAATATATGTCTGAATAATTTAGCCGAATCACCTGATAAATTGGGTGAATTTTCTAAAAATACGTAAGAGGATTGAAAGATTACTCTTTAATGGCATCGACTGTTGTTCCCCTTATCCGTAGAATTATTGAGTCATAAAACAACCACAACTTCGACAAGATAGTTGGATACACGGTTGTAATTAGGTAAATATTCATGATTAGTATTAGATCATCAAACCTTGAGGTCAATGCATGAATGCTACTAATCGTGTGGGTACGGAACCAATATTCCCCCTCTTTGGGCTCAATGGAGACAATGGTTTTGTCATCAGTGGGATTGATGATTTTGACTTCTCACAAAAGTCAGTTAGTAATGCAGGTGATGTCAACGGGGACGGTATTGACGACCTAATTATAGGCGCTGCTGGTGCTGACCCGAATGGCAATAGGCGTGCGGGAGAAAGCTATGTCGTTTTTGGCAACAGTGATGAATTTGGTAGCAATTTAGATTTATCGACTCTCGATGGTATGAATGGTTTTGTCATTCAGGGTATTGCAATTCTGGTGGCTTGACTCTGGTGGTTCAGTCAGTAGTGCAGGAGATGTTAACGGTGATGGCTTTGATGATCTGGTTATTGGAGCATCACGAGCCGATCAAAATGGTCAGGAACGGGCGGGAGAAAGCTATGTCGTTTTTGGCAACAATGATCAATTTGCTAGTAGTTTGGATTTATCCACTCTCGATGGTCGTAATGGTTTTGTTATTAACGGTATTGGTAAGGATGACGGTTTAGGTAGTTCTGTAAGCAGTGCAGGGGATGTTAACGGTGACGGGATTGACGATCTGATTGTTGGGTCTTCTGCGCGGGACATTTGGTTATGGCGCAACTGTACGTGGTTTTTGGTAACAATAGTGAATTTTCTAGCATATCTGGATTTACCGACTTTAAATGGTCGCAATGGTTTCGTCATCAATGGTGATAGTTTTGTTTGACTACTCAGGCGGATCTGTGAGCAGTGCTGGAGATGTCAACGACGATGGGATTGACGACCTAATTATCGGGGCTCCTAGTGCTGAACCCAATGGCTATTTCCGTACTGGGGAGAGCTATGTCGTATTTGGCAGCGGTGATGGATTTGCTAGTAGTTTGGATTTATCCACTCTCGACGGCGTAATGGTTTTGTTATAAACGGTATTGATAGCCTAGCTTGACTGGTTAGGTAGTTCTGTAAGCGGTGCGGGGGATGTTAACGGCGACGGCATTGATGACCTGATTATCGGAGCCCCTATGCTGACCCTAATGGTAAGAGAGGTGCTGGGGAAAGCTACGTTGTTTTCGGTACCAGGGTTGATGAATTTGCTAGCAGTTTCGATTTATCAACTCTTAATGGTCGTAATGGTTTTGTTATTAACGGTGATGTTTATGATGCTTCAGGTAGTTCTGTAAGTAGTGCGGGAGATATCAACGATGACGGGATTGACGACCTGATTATTGGGGCTCCCTATGCCGACTCAAATAATTATCAAAGTGCTGGGAACAGCTATGTTGTGTTTGGTACCAGGGTTGAATTTGCTAGCAGTTTAGATTTATCAACCCTTAATGGTCTTAATGGTTTTATTATCCAAGGCATTGGTCCTGACGACATGACAGGAGGTTCAGTTAGTAGTGCAGGGGATGTTAACGATGACGGTATTGATGACGTGATTATTACTGGTTCTCCTTTTTATAATTCGCATGGATACGATGGGGAAAGCTATGTTGTGTTTGGCAGTAATAATGGATTTGCTCCAGTTGTTGAGGAGTCAATTACAGATAAACAAAGCCCTGCAAACAAATTATTTAAATTGTTAATTAACGACCATGTATTTCGTGACCCAGATGGGGACAATTTAACCTACAGTGCTACCCTAGCAAATGATTTGCCCCTGCCCAGTTGGCTCATATTCGATCCCAATACAGTTGGATTTAAAGGTATACCCCTCAGCAAAGATCTTGGAGATTTAGAGATTAAACTTATTGCTACCGACTCCAGCAACAAGAGTACCAGTATCAATTTTACCCTTACTGTTACCGATAATCTTTTTCCCGCAGTTGTTGAATTACAACAATACCTTAATGATAGCAATGGTTTTATCATCAATGGTATTAATGATTTTGATAGATTGGGCGAGTCTGTAAACAGTGCAGGGGATGTCAACGGCGACGGGATTGACGACTTGATTATTGGGGCTCCTAATGCTGGTTCTGATAGTTATGGCACGGGGGAAAGTTATGTAGTTTTTGGAAGGAGTAGTAGATTTGCCAATAGTTTCGATTTATCAACTCTTGATGGCACTAATGGTTTTGTCATTAAGGGTATTGATGATTTTGATAGATTGGGTAATTCCGTAAGCGGTGCGGGGGATGTCAACGGCGACGGGATTGATGACCTAATTATTGGGGCTCCTAATGCTGATTCTAATGGTAAGGGAGGTGCAGGGGAAAGCTATGTTGTTTTCGGTAGCTAGGGTTGAATTTACTAGCAGTTTCGATTTATCAACTCTTGATGGCACTAATGGCTTCGTAATTAGTGGAACCGATGCTTATGACTACTTAGGTACTTCTACAAGAAATGCTGGGGATGTCAATGGTGACGGCTTTGATGACCTGATTATTGGTGCTTATAGGGCTTACCCCAATAATAATATCAATGCTAGAGTCGGCTACGTAGTGTTTGGAAGCAGTAGTGAATTTGCTAGCAATTTGGATTTATCAACTCTCGATGGCACTAATGGTTTCAAACTTAATGTTATTAATGTCGGTGACATTGATGTTGGTAACCTCGTAGAGAGTATTTCTGTAAACAGTGCCGGGGATGTCAACGGTGACGGTTTTGACGACTTGATTATTGGTACAACAGGTCTTGATCGATATGATTTGCTTATGAGGGTGCTCCTGGTTATTCTCCTGTGGGACAGCGTACCTATGTCGTATTCGGGACAACTGAAAGTTTTAACTCGGAGTTGAATCTAACTACTCTAGATGGTAGTAATGGTTTCGTAATTAACGGTATTGATGCTTATGATCATCTCCCGCACTTCTGTAAGCAGTGCAGGAGATGTCAACGGTGACGGCATTGACGACCTGATTATCGGGACTTCTGGTGCCGATCCTAACGGCTATGTCCGTGCAGGGATAAGCTATGTAGTGTTTGGCAGCAGTGATGGATTTGCTAGCAGTTTGGATTTATCCACTCTCGATGGTAGTAATGGTTTTGTAATTAATGGTATTGATCATGATGACGATTCAGGGAGTTCTGTAAGCAATGCAGGGGATGTCAACGGCGACGGCATTGACGACCTGATTATTGGAGCTCCTGGCGCTGATGCTGGTAGTTATAGTAACGAAGGAAAAAGCTATGTGGTATTTGGCAGCAATGGCGGATTTACTAGTAGCTTTGATTTATCAGCCCTTGATGGTAGTAATGGTTTTATCGTTGAGGGTATTGATCGTCGTGATGGTTCCGGTAGTTCTGTAAGCAATGCAGGAGATATCAACGGTGACGGCATTGATGACCTAATTATTGGAGCCCCTTATTATAATAATGGTCCAGATATTAACTCTACTGGGGAAAGCTATGTAATTTATGGTATTGCCGACTCCAATAGCATTACCGACCCTAATCCTGCTGCTGACAATATCCTGTTTGGAACAGAAGGCGCAGATCGCATTGAAAGCGGGGCGGGTAACGATGTTGCCCGTGGTGGTGGCGGTAACGACTCTATAGATGGAGATAATGGTGAAGACGTTCTTTTTGGTGAAAGTGGTGCAGATTTACTCGATGGCGGTGATGGTAGCGATCTTCTCCAAGGCGACGCTGGAGGCGATCGCCTTTTAGGCAGTGATGGTAACGATACTCTCTTTGGCAATGATGGAGACGATACGCTCCAGGGTAATGCTGGCTCTGATGTACTCTTTGCTGGAGTGGGCAAGGATCGACTCAATGGCGGTACGGGGAACGATCTGCTATTTGGCTATAATGGCAACGACTTTCTCCATGGTAATAGTGGTGAAGATCGTCTCTTTGGTCAGGGCGGTGCAGACCATCTTGATGGTGGTGCTGGTAGCGATTTTCTTCAAGGTGGCGCTGGAGGAGATCGCCTTATAGGTGGTGATGGAGACGATACCCTTGAGGGTAATCAGGGTCATGATAGTCTCAGCGGCGGAATTGGAGATGATACTCTCATTGGCGGCAGCGGTAATGATAGCCTTAAGGGGGACAAAAATAATGATTTGTTAATTGGTATCGATTCAACTGGTTTAGACTCGAGCTTCGGTACTGGGGAACTAGATACTTTAACTGGCGGAGCTAACAATGATATTTTCGTTCTGGCAGATGAAAACCAGATATTTTATGATGACAGGGACAATTTTACGGCGGGAGATGAGGATTTTGCCCTAATTACTAGTTTTGATTCTAATCAGGATACAATTCAGCTTCAGGGGTCACGAGATTTTTATCGCTTAGATTTCTTTACTTCTAGTACAGCAACTATTGATGCCAAAGTAATTTACGATCCAGGTATTTCTGCCGTAGGAGAGACAATTGCAATCTTAGAAAATGTTGAGATTAATCTAAGTATCGGAGATTCTTCTTTCACTTTTGTTTAAAGCTACAGATCATTCTGTCGTACTGCAATGTAATTTATGACCATCAATAAAATTCACTACATTACTATACTATTTGGTTTGAATATTCATGACCCTTATCGATTCTGCTCCTGTCCTAGAAATAAAGGGTTCTCGTCAGTTCAATAGCTGGCTGGCAGAACAAAAAATAAGTTTAGCTTTTACTACTTATCAAGCAGGTAAAATTTTCTTACTTGGTTTGCAATCTGATGGACGTTTATCGATTTTTGAGCGTACATTTAATCGCAGTATGGGTCTGTGGGCTACTTCCCAAACCTTGTGGATGAGTTCTCTTTATCAGCTATGGCGATTTGAAAACAGCTTGACGAATCAGGAAGTTTATCAAGGCTACGATCGCTTGTATGTTCCTCAAATAGGCTATACAACGGGAGATTTAGATGTTCACGATCTGGCACTCGATAAAGAAGGAAAAATTATTTTTGTCAATACTCTATTTAGTTGTTTAGCAACGACAAGTGAACAGCATAGTTTTATTCCCTTGTGGAAACCTGCTTTTATTTCTAAGCTAGCAGCAGAGGATCGTTGTCATCTCAACGGTTTAGCAATGGAAAATGGTCATCCTCGCTATGTAACTGCCGTGGGACAGACTGATGTAGCTGATGGTTGGCGCGATCGTAGACAAAATGGTGGCTGTATCATTGATGTGACCAATGACAAGGTGATTGTTAGCGGGCTTTCTATGCCTCACTCCCCCAGAGTATACAAAAATAGGCTGTGGGTTTTAAATTCTGGGACTGGTTATATAGGTACGGTAGACCCAGACAACAATAAATTTGAGCCCTTAACTTTTTGTCCTGGTTATTTACGGGGACTTGCTTTTGTCAACAACTTTGCCATAGTGGGTCTGTCTGCAGCCAGAGGGAATCAAACCTTTTCTGGTTTAGCTCTAGATGATAATTTGCTGGTAAAAAATGCTGAGGCTCGTTGCGGATTAATGGTGATCGATATTAATACAGGAGATATTGTCCATTGGTTAAGAATTACAGGCGTTATTCAAGAATTGTATGATGTAGCTATTTTACCAGGAGTACACAAACCTATGGCTCTTGGCTTTAAGTCAGAAGAGATACGTCGTACTATTACCATTGGATAAACTAAGATTCAACTTTTGGTCTGGGATTAAAGAATAGTATGCAGTTCATCGGGATTAAGATGGCGACTGCAATACAAAATGTCTATGTTTTCGGAAAAAGTTCTATCGCAATTAGAACATTTGTATCTCTTAATTACTTTGGCTATTTTTCCGCGTTTGTGAGCTATTGAGTGACCATAAAGAAGACATTTCATCAGGATTTTTCCATTTACTGTCTTCGTCTCCAGACTCATTCCACAGATTTTTATTTCACTACTAATCGATCTCTTGTTGGCTTTCAAAGTCTATGGTATTTGTGAGGAAGGATTGTTGATGGAGAGAAGCTCGGTAACTTCTATCTCCTATCTTCAATTTTTTGCTGTTTCCTAATTTATATCAAAGATATCGAAATAAACAACATGCCAAAATACATCATGTGGGGTAGCTATTGCGAAAATGCTCTAGAAAAGCGCACTCCTTATCGTCAAGCACATCTAGATGGTTTGACTGGTCAAAAAGAGCAGGGAATATTAGTTACCTTAGGACCGACTAAAGATAATACCAAAGTCTTTGGCATCTACGAAGCAGAATCTCCAGAAGCTGTACGTAAGTTAGTTGAATCAGACCCCTATTGGCAAAACGGCATCTGGACTGAATATGAGGTCAAAGAATGGATTCAAGCATTTTAAGGATAAAAACCTAGCTTGGGTAACCCGAGGGATTCATCCCAACCCATCATGAGATTTAGGCACTGTACCGCTTGACCTGCTTGACCCTTGATTAAATTATCGATCGCCGACAGCACAATGACTCTTCCAGTACGGGAATCAACTTGAATCCCGATATAAGCCAAGTTTGTCCCACAAGCCCATTTTGTTTGGGGATAGATGCCGCTCGATAAAACCTTGATAAATGGGGAAGAGCGATAAAAAGCATTGTAAATGGTAATTAGATCTTCTCTAACCAATCCAGGATCTCGCAATGTAGCGTATACAGTAGACAAAATGCCTCTAGCCATGGGAATCAAATGAGGCGTAAACTGCACCATCATCTCTTGACGAGCTAAGATGCTGCAAATTTGTTCGATTTCGGGCGTATGACGATGATTGGCTACGCCATACGCCCCTAAAGAATTATCAGCCTCCGCTAAGAGCAGATTGATTTTACCTTGACGACCACCACCAGAAGTTCCTGATTTAGCATCAATAATTGCCGTAGCAGGATCGATCAGCCCCTGCTTCAATAGAGGAGCAAGAGCCAGTAAACTAGCGGTGGGATAGCATCCAGGACAGCCAATAAGTTGAGCTTGTTTGATTTGTTCGCGATATAGTTCGGGTAAGCCATAGACAGCAGAAGCGGCTGTGTCGAGATCTGTTCGCTCTTTTTTATACCAGTCGGTATAGGTATCCAGATTGCTAAAACGATAGTCCGCCGATAAATCCAAAACTTTGCATCCTTTAGCGATTAAAGTAGGAGCAAGATCGCAAGCTAGACCATTGGGTAGTCCGAGAAATACTGCTGCACAGCGCTCGGCTACGGCATCTAGATCGATTTTTTCTACCGTAAGATCGACACAATGAGCCAGGTGAGGATAAATCGAACTATATTGCTTCCCTGCGCTACTATCCCCACCTAAATAGGCAATCTCTGCTTGTGGATGTTCTAAAAGAAGTCTTACTAGCTGAACTCCTCCATAACCAGAAGCTCCAATAATGCCAATCGGTTTTTTGGATGTATCATTCATGTTGTTACGCCTTTGACTAATCTTTGACTGGATGCCTTCTCAGAAGATCTATATATTACTACTTACTGAACTGATTGCTGAGTTAAGCTAATTGTCAATGTTGTTGATGGTTCGTCTTGATGAAACGGCATATTTGGTGGTTGAGCGTCGGTTTGCTGATTAGTCTTGTTATTAGCTGTGTTGCGGTCAATCAAAATTCACTAACAACGAATATTGCGCGCGAGCTATATTTACCTCCCCACCAAGACTTTCGGCTGGTTGTAATCAGCGATCTTAACAGTCAATACGGTTCAACAGAATATGACCCAGAGGTAATCCAGGCGATCGCACTTATGGATTACTGGCAGCCCGATCTGGTTCTTTGTGGGGGAGATATGATTGCGGGACAAAAGGCTTCTCTCACCGAATCCCAAATTAAGTCTATGTGGACAGCTTTCGAGCGGCAGATTGCTGCACCCTTGCGGAAAAATAAGATTCCCTTTGGCTTTACCATTGGTAATCATGATGGTTCGGGTGCAATTAAAAATCAGACCCTAGTATTTCGGCATGAGAGAGAGTTGGCACAGGCATATTGGCAACAGCATCAATTAGGCTTAGACTTTGTCGATCGCAGCAACTTTCCCTTTTACTATAGTTTTCAGCAAAATGATATCTTCTTCTTAGTTTGGGATGCCTCCACCTCAAATATCTCTCAACAGCAGCTAAATTGGGTTCAACAGAGTTTATCTAGTGCCGCAGCCCAACAGGCAAAGACTAGAGTTGTCATCGGGCATCTACCTTTATATCCAGTCGCCACCGCTAAGAATAAGCCTGGTGAATACTTAAAGGATGGGGATAAATTGCGATCGCTGCTCGACCAAAGTCAGGTTGATTTATATATTAGTGGACATCATCACGCCTACTATCCTGGTAAGATTGACAATCTAAAAATGCTTCACGCAGGAGCCTTAGGACAAGGAGCCAGACAGCTAATTAATAGCGAATTGCCCCCCAAGAAAACGATTACTGTGGTTGATTTAGAATTAGCTACATCTGAGATTACTTACACCACCTACGATGCTGCAACCTGGTCAAGGATCGAATTTCAGCAGCTACCTGCTTTTATCCCCTATGGTAATGGCAGAATACTGAGACACGATCGGTAAAGTAAGGAGCATGACCATACATTTCGGCTGCATTTCTCTACTATGCGAATTTTTTGCTAATTTGGCTTATTATAAGCGTTTTTTAGACTAAGATTAATTGTGCGATAGCGTACAATAGTGTTCGATAGTTTCAATCTGAAAAGCTAAAATTAGCCAGAAGCATCAAAGCTTACAGGTATGATATAAATTTTGTTCAACCCAACATGACAGATATACAGATAAACCAAGCAATTAGAATTATCGATCGCATCCTAGAGCCTGAGAAATTAAACGGAGTCCAAGAATTGGTACTGCGGGAGTGTTGGCAGGGCAAGACGTATCAAGAAGTTGCTTTGGTTTCAGGTTATGACTGTGATTATATTCGGGTCGTGGGTTCAAGGCTGTGGCAGAATCTTTCCCAGGCTTTTGAAGAAAAAGTCAGTAAGCACAATTTTAAATCGATCTTGAGGCAGAAGGCTCAAAAAGGTCAGTATTCCCTTGGTACTTTAGAATTTCCTGATGGTCAAGTTCCCCTCAACTCAGACTTTTATATTGAACGTCCACCTGTTGAACACCAAGGTTATGAAGAAATTTTCAAACCTGGGGCTTTTATCGTGATTAAGTCGCCGATGAAGATGGGCAAGACTTCTTTGATGACGCGAATTTTAGCTGAGGCGCGATCGCAAAACTACCAAACTGTAACGTTGAATTTGCAATTAGCGGAAGTATCTATACTGTCTGATTTATCTAAGTTTTTGCGGTGGATAATGGCGAACATTACCCTCCAGTTGGGAATGAAATCAGAAATAGAAAGGTATTGGGATCGAGATTTAGGGACAAAGATTAGCTGTACTAATTACTTTCAGAGACATATCTTAGAGCAGCTCGACGAACCTCTAGTCTTGGCATTAGATGAGGTTAATCATTTATTTGAGTACCCTGAGATAGCTCAAGAATTTTTGCCTTTGCTCCGATTTTGGCATGAAGAAGCCAACAACATCAGAGTCTGGCAGGATTTACGGATAATCGTGGTACATTCGACCGATGCTTATATTCCTTTGGACATTAATCAATCTCCCTTTAACTTGGGTTTACCAATCGTATTATCTGAATTCAATTTTGCCCAAGTAAAAGAGCTAGCCAGCCGTTATCAATTTCGACTAGAGGTGAAAGAGCTAGATTGAAGCCTAACCTCCTTGATGAAAATGGTTGGAGGGTATCCTTATTTAATTAGGTTGGCATTTTATGCCCTGTCATCTCAAGATATTACCCTGGAACAACTATTGGAACAGGCTCCAACATCGAGCGGTATTTATCGTACTCACCTGCAAAAATGTTTTGTTACGCTCAATAAATACTCAGAATTGATTAGCCTTTATAGTCAAGTAGTTGCCGCTGAGTATCCCATTCAAATATCTAGCATCGCTGCTTATAAATTAGAAAGTATTGGTTTGATCGAACTGTTGGGGAATAAAGCTGTTCCTAGCTGCGAGCTATACCGTCTGTACTTTCGCGAACATCTTGGAGTCACTTAAAAATCAGCGAATTGACTGTAAAATTGATCGTAAACTAATTCACATTAGCGTCTATTACTTTGGAGTAATAATTCATGAATCCTGCTTTGTCTCAATTTGGTTCGCAGATGTCTGAACTAACGGGAGTTAGGGCAATTATGAAAGATATTATTGAAACTCTGAGAAACAGTAAGGGAAGAGAATTTATCAACCTTAGTGCAGGAAATCCTGTGATTTTGCCTGAAGTTGAGCAGCTATGGCGCGATTGCACCTATGAATTATTAGCTAGTCCTGAATATGGCGAAGTTGTCTGTCGTTATGGTTCATCTCAAGGCTATACACCGCTGATTGAGGCGGTAGTTCAAGACTTTAACACTCGTTATGGTTTAAACCTAAGCGATCGCCATATCTTAATTACAGGAGGTTCCCAAGCACTCTATCTCTATGCTGCTAATGCTTTTGGCGGCTATACCGCAGCGGGAGAATTAAAACAGGTAGTATTACCTCTGAGTCCCGACTATACGGGATATGGCGGGGTTAGTCTAACTCCAGAAGCTTTACTGGCATACAAACCTACTTTAGAAATCGAACCAGAAAAGCATCGATTTAAATATCGTCCCGATTTTAGCCAATTGCAAATTAATGAGCGCACTGGCTGCGTAATCTTTTCTCGTCCCTGCAACCCTACAGGAAACGTCATTAGTGACGAGGAAGTAAACAAGATCGCAACTCTGGCTGCTCAGTCTGAGGTACCAGTATTAGTTGATTCGGCATATGCCCCACCTTTTCCTGCGTTAAACTATACCGAGATGACTCCTCAGTTTGGCGATAATATTATTCACTGTATGAGCTTATCCAAAGCAGGCTTGCCTGGAGAAAGAATTGGGATTGCCATTGGCGATCCCAAGCTAATTGGAATTTTAGAATCTTTTCAAACCAACGCCTGTATTCATTCATCTCGATATGGACAGGCGATCGCCGCCAAAGCGATCGCCTCTGGTAAACTAGCAGATATTGCGATTAATGTTATTCGTCCCCACTATCAAAGCAAACTTAAAGTCTTAGAAAGCACTCTAGATGTGGCGATGCCGTCTGACATTCCTTGGTATCTACATCAGGGGGAAGGAGCGATCTTTGCCTGGCTTTGGCTTCAAGATTTACCCATGACAGACTGGGAATTTTATGAGGAATTAAAGCAGGTAGGGGTGATTGCGGTACCTGGAAGCACTTTTTTTCCTGGGTTAACCGAATCATGGCAACACAAACACCAATGTCTGAGAATTAGCCTCACTGCTTCTGAAGCAGAAATTGCCGAAGCAATGGAGCGTTTAGCAACGGTGACTAAAAAAGTTTATCAATTAACTATGACTAATTACAAATAAATGAGCGGCGAAACATCTACCGAAACATCAACTGACAACCAGCCAGAATTAGAATTCTTAGAAGTTGGCACAATCACCTCACCTCAAGGTTTAAAAGGAGAACTGCGAGTCTATCCTGATTCTGATTTTCCCGAACGATTTACTCAAGCTGGGACTCGCTGGTTAAAACATCCCGATTCTGCAACTATCACCCAAGTGCAGCTAACCAGTGGTAGACAATTGGCGGGAAAAAATCTATATGTCATTAAGCTAGAAGGAATTGATGAGCGTAGCCAGGCAGAAACATTTCGTAACCATAAATTGCTTGTTGATAAAAGCGATCGCCCTAAATTAAAGCCCGATGAGTATCATGTTGGCGATCTAATCGGCATGGAAATCTACCATCAGAAGACAGGAGAAAATATTGGCGTGGTTGTAGATCTATATTCTGCGGGGAATGATTTATTAGAAATTAGACTCCACGAACAACCTGAAATAGAGGCTAAACCAGAACGAGATCTTTCTCAAGTCAGTCGGCGCACGAAACGCAAAAAATTTCGACCAAAATCTAATAAACCTTTGACAGTATTTATTCCCCTGGTTAAAGAAATAGTTACTTTGGTAGATATTCCCAATCAACGTATTGAAATATCTCCTCCCGACGGACTGATCGATATTCACGAAACAGAATAACTCTTATTAAGCCAGAAAAATTCCGCCCTAGTTTTGGGAATGATAAACATGACGGTGAGGAACTAAATTTAGCTTAAATTTAGTTTTCGCTGGGTATTATTTTCGATCTAGGGTGCTAAATAATGGCTTTTATCAATACTTTGCTGGCGGTAGCGTTAATTATCTTATTGTTAGGATGTGCTGCATTTATTGTCGGCGTGGGAATTTATAATGGTTTGGTTTACAAGAAGAATCAGGTGAGTAAATCTTTTTCCAGCGTTGATGTTGTCCTAAAAAAACGTTGGGATTTAATTCCTAATTTAGTGGCAGTAGTCAAAAGCCAGATGCAGTTTGAACAGCAAACCTTAGCGGAAATTACGAGACTGCGATCGCAGGTGATGTCAGGGGGAGTGAGCGAGGAACAGAGGCTTACCTTGGAAAATCAAATCTCTCGCTCTGTGGGTAATGTGGTGGCGCTAATTGAAAATTATCCAGAGCTAAAATCCGATCGACAAGTCACCCAGTTATTAGCCTCCCTCAATGAAACTGAGGAACAAATTTCTGCTGCCAGACGTTTTTATAATGCAGCGGTAACAGAATATAACAATGCCTTAGAGATGTTTCCCAGCAATATAGTAGCAAGCTACATGCGCTATCAGTCCCAAGAATTGTTTGTTACACCCGCAGAAGAAAGAAATAACGTTAACGTCGGCGAATTACTAAATTAAATAACAGTTCCCTGTCTATAATCATTTTGACTAAACCTCTTTCACTTCAGGAAATAGAACGTCTATATATTCAAGGCGATCGCGATTTACATCAGGGAAGATATTCTGAGGCGATCGCAGCTTTTGAGCAACTGCTACAGATTGTAGATGCCGACGAGGGACTATATTTCAACATTCAACGGAACTTGATTAAAGCCTATCAGCAGAATCAACAGCTAGAACAGGCGATCGCTCTGGGTAGATTAATCGCCGATAGTGATATTGCTACTAATGTACTTTGGGGAAAAAATTACTTGAGGCGGTTGTCTCCTGATGAACAAAAACCAATCGCTGCCGAACCTGAATCCGAACCAAACATAGATGCAGTACCCAATATTCAACCAAAAACACTAGCTGAGTTTAAGCAGTATTGTGAAGCTAACCTACTCGAACATTTAAAAGCATTAGAACGCAAAAGAAAGTCTACTCTAAGAACTATTTTTATCTCAGCCATTATTTGTCTAATTCTTACCTGGTGTATCAGTTTTAGCTTATCCTACTGGATCACAGCTAACAATTCTCTGCTGTTTTACGTTTATTGCCTGATTCTACCTGCTTCAGCTTGGGTAATCTTTGGTCGCGGCTGTATTTATAATTACAAAATTGGCTTTAAACGAAATATTGTACAGAATATCGTCGAATTCATTAGCGATCGCGATCGGCAGTTAAACTATGCGGCACATCTGTTTATCGAAAACAAACGTCAGACCATTATGGCTTTCACTCGTAGTCAAATCCTGAGAGATGAGATCTTAGAACCCGATCATCTAGAACAGGAAGATTGTGTTTATGGAACTATTGGCGATACAGATATTTTCTTTGCGGAGATTCTGGCAGAGAACAGAAAAGGTGGTCATTTAGATGAATTTGGTTCAGAAAATTATCGTCATAAGTCAGTTTTATTCCGCGGCTTATTTTTTGAGGCTAGATTTGCCAAGAATTTTGCCAGCCGTACTTTTGTGCTACCAAATGATATCAAAGGAAAAATTTCTCTACTGCATAACTGGCGTGGTGAGCTTATTAAGCTTGAAGATCCTGAATTTGAGCGCAGATTCCGCGTATATGGTGATAGTCAAACAGAGTCACGCTACATTCTTTCTACCAACTTAATGAGTCGTCTAGTGGATTTCAATCATAAGGCTGGACGTAAGGTATATCTTTCTTTTGTGGATGGCTTTGTTTATGTTGCTATTCCTTACCGTCACAATCTATTTGAACCTAGATTGTTTAACAGTATGATGTCTTTTACACCGTTGAAAGAATATTTTCAGGATTTGCAGCTAATGATTGGCATTGTGGAAGATCTCAATCTTAATCTTCGTATTTGGGGATGAATCAGTCAACATTTAACAGGCGAGTGAGTATCTATCAAATTAGCAAAGCATTAACGATGAATTTATTCAAAACTGACTAATGGACCTTGGGGAACAATGCCACTGGGATTAATATGGGGATGGCTTTGATAGTAGTGCAGTTTGATATGTTCTAGATTACAGGTATCTTTAACTCCAGGATATTGATAAATTCGTTTTAAGTAGCTCCACAAATTAGGATAATCCCAGATATGGCGTAGATTGCATTTAAAATGCACGTAATACACCGCATCAAAGCGAAACAGCGTGGTAAACATACAGATATCTGCTTCGGTTAAGCGATCGCCACAAAGATATTCTTGTTTTGCTAATCTATCTTCCCAGTAATCTAACGCAGCAAACAATTCTTTAACTGCTTCCTCGTAAGCCGATTGTGATTTGGCAAATCCAGCTTTGTAGACACCATTATTAATCGGATCGTAAATATCATCGATCGCCCGATCTATCTTTTCTTGTAATTCTTGAGGATATAAATCAGTTTTATTCTGAGCGATATCGGCAAACTCTGTATCAAACATCCGAATGATTTCACGGGATTCGTTGTTGACGATAGTTGTAGTTTCTTTATCCCACAAAATAGGCACTGTCACCCTTCCTGTATAGTTAGAGTCGGCGATCGCATATACTTCTCTTAAGTACTCAGTATGATTAACCGTATCGGGAATCGTTTCAGGAAAATCCGAAAACTTCCAACCATCTGACCCCATCAAAGGATCGACTACCGAGATACTGATGGCATCGGTTAATCCTTTTAAGCTTCGCATAATCAGGGTGCGGTGCGCCCAAGGACAGGCATAGGACACGTATAAATGATAGCGGTTAGCAATGGCAGGAAAACCACTCGAACCATCGGCAGTAATGCGATCGCGAAAGGTAGTCGGATTACGTTGGAAACGACCTTTATCATCCTTTTCATAGCCTTCGGTTTTCCATTTCCCTTCGATCATCATTCCTGTAGCCATAGTTTTCCCACCTTAGTTTTTATTTAAGCAATTTAGATTGCCGAGCGCTCTCTTCCTCTAGTTATACTAATTTAAAAGCTGAAAATATATTGAAGGTTAGAAATCGGCAACGTCAAATCAAGCTTCAAAAACTACTCTGAGATTGCCCCGTTTTTTTGCCACCCGACAGGCAGTAGTATTACCAGAACGCTCAAATTCTAAGTCAAGTATTGTCGAACCTACTTGAAGATTGTGCAATGAAAGACGATTAATTGATTCGGGTAAAACTGGCTCAATAACGCGCACGCAGTTATTAGCTGCATCGGGGACGAGATTAATTGCCACCTGCAACAGTTGAAATAGGGTACCTGTTGCCCAAGCTTGGGGAGAACAAGCCACGGGATAGCGTACGGGAGTATTTTCTTCCCTTCGTTCGTAACCACAAAACAGTTCTGGTGGTCTTAAATAGGGTTGTTGAAGGGTCATGTCGATAATTCCCGTGGCGACTTCGAGGGTTTGCTCGACTAGATCGGGTGATTCCCCAGAAACTTCCCTAGCGGTAGCACGTAAACCCAAAGCAATAATACTATTGTCGTGGGGCCAAACCGAACCGACATGATAGCCCATTGGATTGTAAGCAGGAGATAAGCTGCTCAAGGTACGAATGCCCCAACCACTAAATAGATCTGGCGCACGTAGTCTTTCGGCAACGTTCATCGCTTTTTCTGGCTGTAAAATTCCCATTGCCAAACAGTGACCTGGATTACTGGTAATGCTATCTACCGGTTTTCCTTCCCCATCTAGTGCCAAGGCACAATAATCGAGATCCCTCAGCCAAAAGTCTTTGTTGAAACGGTTCTTAAGTTCTAAAGCCTCTTGATACCACTTACCAGCTAGATCGGTTCTGTTCATCATCTCGGCGATCGCACATAGACGCATTTTCGCCCCATATACGTAACCTTGAACCTCACACAGACTAATCGAGCCTGTTGCCAATTGACCTTGGCGATTAACAATACAGTCTCCCGAATCTTTCCAACCCTGATTGCGCAAACCACTGGGAGAATTACAAGCGTAAGTTAAATAGCCTGTTTGCTCTAGGTTGCGATCGATCCAACCCATCGCTGAGAGAGCAGCCGACCACAACTGTTCGATTGTATGGCGATCGCCCGTCCAAGCATAATATTCGGCATAGAGAATCAGCCATAAAGGAGTGGCATCTACCGTACCGTAGTAGGGAGTATGGGGAATTTCGCCACAGCGCGCCATTTCCCCCAGACGCAATTCGTGCAGGATTTTACCTGGTGATTCTTCCCGCCATTGGTCTTCGGTCGTCCCTTGATATTGTGCCAGGATAAATAAAGTATCTTTGGCAATTTTGGGATCGAGTATCAGAGTTTGCCAGGCGGCAATAATTGAATCTCGACCAAATAAGGTAGCAAACCAGGGAATTCCTGCCGATAAAAATTTTCGATTTTCAAAACTCTGACGCAATAAGTAAATATCCTGCTCTGCTCTTTCAATTAAACGGTTAAAAATATTACTATCAGAGCGGATTTTGGTTACTTGCTGCTGCCATTCTTGTAACTCCATCGACTCTGCTGCTTTTGCCTGGATCAAAGTCATGGGCGTACCCACTTTAGAAATAGACTGATTGTTAGCAAGTAACTGCACGCGATAGCCCAAGCATATGGTTTGGTGGGGGTTTAGCTCTATGCGCCAAATAGCAGTGTAACCTTTAAAGTAGTCTGGTTGACGAGAAGAAAATTGAATGCGCGACGATCTTACTACCCCGTCTAAACCTTGATAGACTAAAACCAAATCCTCGGCTGCTTTTGCTGTTGCAGGAAGACGATCACTTTTGCCTCCAGCAAACTCGGAACGAGATTCATAAATAAAAGGACTACTCGCCTGGGCGATCGCCTCATCGGATTCTAAATTTTCGCTTAGGATAGCTTCTGTTTCTATCACTTCTAATTCGACTTCTGCCATATCCATCAAACGCAGTAGTTTGCCCCGCTGTTTGCGTTCCCAACCCCGAATTTCAAACAGATCGACAAAATCAGCATCAAAGCTCAAACTAAGCTCAAAACTAACCGAACTAGTACTGTAATTAGTAATGCCTAATTCTTCAAACAGTCCACCATTAACTACGATTTGCCGTTCAATGCCAATGGTTTCCGCCCCAATCTGCTGTTCTTCTAAATGAGGATTAGCACATAGAACAGTCATAGCAAAGCCACGACGAGCATTACTGCTAAGGAGAATCGGTAACTGACCATCGATTTGTAATTCTAGACGACTTAAAAAGCGAGTATCCTGACAAAATAATCCGACACTGTTGCTGGCTTGTCCTGGCAAACAGCCTGGAATATTGCCTAAAGTATCCGTAACCAAGAAAATGTCATCGTCTTTGAGAGTTAGAGTCGAAAGTCTCGATTCGTTTTTAACGCAGGGCCATTGAGGAAGCGGAGCGATATCTGCGGGGACGTAGGTTTTGCCATTGAGTTTTAGAGGCTCTGTCATAGCACCTTACAAATTGGTATTTAGCAAAGGTTTAGTTAATTTAAATTTTACAGATTTTACGCCGATAAGCGATTTTCATCTACCACTAAATTCGGCACTCGATGATTAGCCTGAGGCTGCTTGACTAACATTTGGTAAACTGCTTCGTAGTCGTCAACCATACGCTCGACACTAAATTTAGCAATGGCGCGATCGCGACAGGCAACCCGATCTATTTCGCCGATGCGATCTAGGGCAGTAATACACTCTTCAACACTGTGACACAAAAATCCCGTTTTACCATCTTCGATTACTTCTGGAGTAGAACCCATTGCCATCGCAATTACTGGTGTACCCACTGCCATTGATTCTGCCATTACTAAACCGAAAGGTTCTTTCCAAGTAATCGGAAATAGGGTTGCTACCGCACCACCCATGAGAGGACATTTTTGCTGGTGATTGGCTTCTCCCAGAAATTCAATCTGCTCACCATCGATCTGGGGTTTAATTTCCTCCGCAAAAAACTCGCGATCGACGGGATCTATTTTCCCTGCCATTTTCAAATGCCAACCAGTGCGTTTGGCGATTTCAATTGCTAAGTGCGGTCCTTTTTCTGGCGACATCCGACCTAAAAAAGCTAAATAGGGTGGATTATCTGGCTGAGGATAGAAAGGATATCTGCTGGTATCAATTCCATTGTATACGGTAGCTACATAGTTTAAATTGAGATCTCTACGTCGCTGTGAATTAGAAATACTAACAAAATTTTGCTGCCCCGACGATCGCCACAACGGTTCAATATGAGACGGAATAATACCGTGAACCGTATGTAGCGTTGGAGTTTTAACTAGATTAGCATAGGGAAATACAACTTCTCCTATATGAGAGTGAATCAGATCGAACTCCGCCGCTTGGGTAAAGACTCGATTTAACTGTAGGTTTTGGTAAACTGAAATTTCTGCTGGAGTTGCTCTTTCTCGCAAAGCTTCGGGACAAGAAGGCTCTAAATGAGCCAGAGTTTGAGAATCTCCCGAAGCAAAAAGAGTAACTTCATGACCTCGATTCACTAATTTATCTGTCAGCAAGCTAACTATAATTTCCGTACCGCCATAAGCAGGAGGCGGAACTCGTTCGCATAAAGGGGCAATTTGAGCAATTTTCATCTTCAAAACTCCCAAAATCGTAATGTTAATTAGAAATGCCTGCTGTAGTATCTATTTTTCTGATATGATTCTACAGTTTGTTTAATTCTACAGTTTGTTTATTCGTTTCAATCGATTTATCTATTAATCTTGCCTTTGAGGCTATCTTGCAATTATTAAAATTACCTCTTTCTAAGGGTAGAGATTAGATAAAAACTACGATCGCTAAATAGAAACCACAATTTTTATTGTTTATTGCCCGTTCTAGTAAGAGAACTTATTTCTGCTTTCTATCTCAAGTGCGATCGCAATCTAAATCATTTGACTCTTACTCTTTGCAACCAGGGAAAGATGAAAAATAAAAAATGCCGTCATACTGTAATGTGTATAGCCTAAAAATTTCTCTGTTCGGCGGCAAATAAAAATGTTTATTCCCCCTGGTTTTAGTCAAAAATCAATTCAATCCCATTTGGGATATATCGTTTATTATACGAACGATCGCCCGCCTTGGAATACCAGCTTAGAAAACGAACCCGAAACCCTTGTATTTCTCCACGGTTTAGGTGGTGGTTCATCGGCTTATGAATGGTCGAAAGTATATCCTGCTTTTGCAAGTGAGTATCGCATCATCGCACCAGACATGATGGGTTGGGGGAGATCGGCACATCCCGAACATAACTACACCGTCGAAGATTACGTCATCTCGATTGAGAAATTTATCGAACGCACATGTAGCGAACCTGTTACAGTTATTGCTTCTGCGCTTACCGCAGCCTTTACTATCCGTGCAGCGATCGCTCGTCCCGAACTATTTAAGTCTCTTATTTTAACTACCGCAGCAGGATTAAATGAGTTTGGCAAAGATTATCAAGATAATTTCTTTACTCAACTAGCTGCCATGCCAGTAATCGATCGATTGCTTTATAACACGGGAGTTGCTACTAGTTTTGGTATCCGCAGCTTTTTGCAACAAAGACAATTTGCTAAGGGCGATCGAATTTATCCAGAGATGGTTGAAGCATATTTACAATCGGCACAGCAGCCTAACGCCGAATATGCTGCGCTATCTTTTGTGCGAGGCGATCTTTGTTTCGATCTAACGCAATATATTGCTCAATTAACCATACCTACGGCATTAATTTGGGGTAAATCATCAGAATATACAGGACCAAAAGTAGGACAGCGTTTGAAGGAAATAAATCCTCAAGCAATCCGCATCACGTATCAATTAGAAGATGTCGGTTTTACCCCTCAACTAGAACTTCCTGCTTTAACTATTGGTTTAATTCGTCAGTTTTTACCATTACTCTAATCAGCTAACAGCTAATCAAAAGTCATTACCTTATACCAGCAAGACTTCAAATTTTCCAGATTATAGCAAACGATTTTCTGGTAGATCGCCTCTCACGAGAATTTAGCAAGTGAATGTGTCGTCAATTTTACTTTAATAGCGTAAGTTTCTCGATCAAATAATTACTAAACAGTATTGGTAGTTACAAACATCTCAGAGCGATCGCTTCATAGTAAAAGTTAGTTGTCAGAGGTATCGCTTATCAATATGCTGCTATCAGAACTAGCTCGCGATCGCGGAATTCGTTACTTTCTAATCTCCTTTACCGATCTATTTGGCGTACAAAGAGCTAAACTCGTTCCCGCTCAAAGTATCGATGAGATGGCGGAAAATGGTGCGGGATTTGGCGGATTTGCTGCTTGGTTAGATATGACTCCTGCCGATCCCGATATTTTCGCCGTACCCGATCGCAATAGTCTATTTCAGTTACCTTGGCAAAGCGATGTCGCATGGATGCCAGCGGATCTCTATGGGGTAGATGGAAATCCCATCATGCAGAGTCCCAGGGTAGTGCTGAAGCAAGTCCTCAAAGCAGCCGAAGAACAGGGCTACACTATCAAAACTGGTGTGGAATGTGAATATTTTCTGTTATCTGGAGATGAACTGGAAATTTCCGACAGTCGCGATCGCGCTACGAAACCCTGCTATGGTCAACAGGCATTGATGCGCCGTTATGACGTGGTGAGTGAAATCTGCGATGCAATGTTGTCTTTAGGCTGGAAACCCTATCAAAACGATCATGAGGATGGTAACGGACAGTTTGAAATGAACTGGACTTATGATGATGCATTGGTTACAGCGGATCGTCATGCTTTCTTTAAATACATGGCGAAAAGTATTGCCGAGAAACATGGCTTTCAGATTACCTTTATGCCCAAGCCTTTTGCTAATTTAACTGGTAACGGTTGTCATATTCATGTATCTGTTTGGGATAATGTGGGCAAGATTAATTTGTTTAAGGATGAAGAACCAGAGTCAGAATCAGAACTTTCTGCCATAGGGTATCAATTTATTGGTGGAATCTTAGAGTCGGCAACTGCTTTGTCTGCATTTACCAATCCTGCGATCAACTCATACAAACGTCTTAATGCTCTCAACACAGTGTCTGGTGCAACTTGGTCACCTAATACCATTACTTATGGTGGTAATAATCGTACTCACATGATTCGCATTCCTGATGTTGGGCGGTTTGAGTTTCGACTACCCGACGGCGCAGCAAATCCCTATTTACTTCCAGCAGCGATTATTGCAGCAGGCTTAGACGGTATGGATCGCAAGCTAGATCCAGGAGAGCGATCGCAAAATAATAGCTACACTGACCCCTCCGAGAATGCTAAACGTCTTCCTGGTAATTTATTAGATGCTTTACGCTGTTTAGAAAGTGATACGGTTCTGACAAAATACATGGGAGAATCTTTGGTTAATTCTTATTTAAAACTCAAATACCAACAGTGGAATGAATACAGTAATCATGTTAGTAGTTGGGAGTTAGATAATACTCTTGATTGTTAAAGGAAAGCAGGGAAAAAGTGATTTTGAGCAGCAGCCAGTTTACCTTGATTGGGCTTAGTAATTTAGTATTCAATCGGCTACCTAAAATCTGCTGAAACTCGATCTTCAAAAGCGTGTCTGCGATCGCTCATAACCTTTTCTGAGTAAATATTGCAACAAAATAATTACTTGTAAATCATATCAATTATTATATTTGTTATATTTTTAATTATCTCTAAACATTTTTATGACTCAAAAAGTTGCTTAAATATAATTCCTTCGACAAAAGTTATAAATTACACAAAAAAATTATTTCAAACTAGTATAATAATTACTCAAATAAACCTTTTCTATTTCTATAATTAGTCCGAATGTCTACTGTTTCTCGACTGAATAAAATGCGGTTCGACAACTAAATAAATATCAAATAAAGATCAAAAAGGTTGTTTGATGAACGAACTGTCAGCACCTCAATATTTTTCCCAGAAAGTCTAGTGACGGTATAAAATCCTTTAGAGCAAAAAATACGTTGCAATTTTTATTCTTTAACTCTTTTTATCTTAATAGTTTAGCCAGAAAAGAAGAAAAAGCCATACAAGACCGTATTCTAGCTTGCATATCTCGCGCTAAAAGCAAACAATTGGTAATTGATTTATCGAGATAATAAAAATTATGAATAATAGCCCCAAAGCAATTAAAAACTTTCCCTTTCCCTTCGCTAGTGATTCATATATGTATTCGGTCAATATTCAACCCGTGACTAACACGGCATTATTTGATGTTGACGAACATTATCATGCAGAAATAGAGGAGCGCGATCGCATTTTAAAACAAAGCAAAGAAGGACGTTATTTTGCTTTCCCTCACATGAAAATTGCTCAGTGGGATGCGGTTGAAATAATCATGAATGATTTGGCTAATTACTACCCCGAATCCTTTACTTTAACTCAAGATGGCGATCTCTGGACTTGGGAGAATAAAAGGCTTAATCTCAAAGATACCTTTACTTTCTTAGACGAATCAACCTTACCCTGTGAACCATTTGAATACATTTCTCGTCAAGTACAAGAAGATATTATCTTACTCGACCAAAGGGAAAGGGATTTATTTATGGATGCAGGAATTCTGACTTTTCCCGCTAGTTGGTCATTGGGATTTGATGCAGGAATGCGCTTTGAAGAATTTCATGGACCCGTACCAAGAGCGCACGAAATGGGCGTTTTCAAAAAAGCCAAGGCCTTTTTAATGCGAGTAGAAATTGGCAAACCCTGGACACGACTTAACTGGACGATGACCGTTAACCGCCGTTTAGATACATCTTTAGACACCTATGCCGAATGGGGAAAGGAACGCAATACCGTCACTCTTGCCAATTGTGGCGCAAAGGTGCATTTGCGGGTAGAAGTACAGCGATTTGTTCGGTTACCCCGTAGTAATGGTTTGATGTTTCCCATCCATACTTACATGATTAGTTTAGAAGAACTTTTAACTAATCCAACTTGGACAAGACGACTACATCAGGTGCTAACCAATCTGCCTCCAGACCTAGTTGAGTATAAAGGCTTGAGTCCCTATCACGATACGGTATTAACCTGGCTATCTCAGTTTGATAAAGAGCCAGTAGGGGCAATTCGCGAATCACCCCTACCAACTGACAACTAACAACCAATTAGCAAGTATAAGAATAAATAACCATGCAAGCTCAAGAGAAAGTATCGGAATTCATCGCAACCAAACCAGGAGTACAGGTACTCAAAGCAAGTGCAGTTTCTGCTATGGCGGATCTAGCCATTCGCTGTGATTTTCCTGGATTAAAAAGTCAGATTCTCGAATTTCCCATTACCGACAGTGAAAAGCCTTTGACCGCAGGACGTTTTACCATTCAAAAATCCGTAGATTTACCCTTCGACTACGATTTTTTAGAATTAAAGATAGTTATCTCTGGTTCGATCCGTGTCAAAGATGGAGATGGCGTAATTCATCAAGCCGATGTAGGAGACGTTATTGTCTTTACTCCGCCAACTTCGGTAGTTTTTCTCGGTGACTCAGAAGGAGAAGCGGTTTATATGGCTCATCGCGAACAAGCACCAATGTTTAGTAAGGATGGGAAAAGTCAGCCTGTACTCTCGACCAAACCAGGTATTCAGCTTATCAAAGCAGGTACGCCTGAAACAATCGAAGTTGTCCCGCTAGTCAAACTTAGCGATCATAAAAGTCAGATCATCGACCTGCCTATTTCCGAAGCAAGCAGACCTCTTTCTCTAGGTCGTTTTGCCATGCAGCCATCAATTGATTTTCCTTTTCTCTACGAGTATTTAGAAGTAAAAGTAATCCTCAAGGGCAAAATTTGCGTTAAAGACGAGCAGGGAGTTAAATATGAGGCAACCCCAGGAGACATTTATATTTTTACTCCTAAAAGCGTAGTAACGTTCCTCGCCGAATCAGATGGTGAAGCTATATATGCAGGACATCGCGAACAAGAACCTCTTTTTTGCCTTTAATTGTCTTATTAGCTAAGAAGAGCAAAATTCAAAATTGCGATCGCAATTCTCAAGATAATTCATTCTTTTGGGTTTTAGTCCCACAGCCATGACCGAGAAGGCTACAGGCAGCGATCGCTCCTGCCGAACCGATAAATCGCCTTCTGGAAAATTGAGACATTAATGTATATATTATTTTGGCAATTTTAAAGATCAAACTAGAGACAATGTGTATATAGAAATACTAAATATTTAGCAATCGATCGAAACCAAACAATTACCCGATCGCTTTGGAATCAGGTAATTCTAGTTCTGAAGCACCAGCGTCAAGAGATGCTAGGGTTACATTTAGGGCAGAGTAGCAACTGGGCATAAAATTCTCTGCTGGCAAAGTATCTTGTACGTGAAACCGCCGTAGCCGTTCCTTCACCTGACCTTTGGCTCCCACAATAAAAATTTCTCCCTGCCGTCGCTGACGGGCTGTTTTGATTTCAGCTTCAACAGTCATGGCAGCCGTTACACCCATCAACGGTACATTAGTAAGATCGAGAATCAAAGCGTCAAAATCCTGCCCCATATGAAAGGCGATCGTTCTAGCAGCTCCATAGCTCATTGGACCACTCATCTGAAGCAAGATAACTTGTCCTTGCTTCTGGCACTGACGTAAAAGCTGACATTCTTCAGGGGTCAATTCAACTATAGTATCGTCATCAGGATCGGTAATTGCCCGAACCTGTTCAACTTGAATGCTGGTTAAGCGATGAATTGTGAGCATATTGGCGACAAAAGCTCCAACCACAACCGCCGTAATTAAGTCTACAAATACAGTAAGAAGCAGCACACCATATGTGACCAATGTTGCTCGCATCGACACCTGACACACGCGCCACAGAAAGCTCCAGTCGATGATTTTGATGCCTACCTGAATTAGAATGCCTGCTAATACTGCATGGGGGATTAAAGCCGTAATTTCTCCAGCCCATAGCACAATGCAGAGCAAAATCAGGGCGTGAAACATTCCCGACAGGGGAGTACCTCCTCCCGCTTGCACGTTGATTACTGTCCGCATGGTTGCTCCCGCACCAGGAAGCCCGCCAAACAATCCAGATAGTAGGTTGCCAATTCCCTGACCGATTAATTCTTGTTCGGAGTCATGGCGAGTACGGGTGATATTGTCAGCAACTAGAGAAGTTAACAATGAGTCGATTGCTCCGAGGGTTGCCAGCATCAGACCATAACTTACAATATCTCTGATCTGATTGAGATTTAGTCGAGGCAATTGTAATTGAGGAAATCCCTGGGGAATCTCGCCAATGCGGGCAATATCGCTGTTGGGAAATATTAGAATCGAGATTAAAGTACAGACAATAAGTGCAATTAAAGGTGACGGAACAATTTTCGCCAGCTTTCCAGACCAACCAAATACGATCGCCAAGGTCAAAACCCCCAGTCCTGCTGCTATGGGATCGGGATTACCTAAAGCTTCGGGTAACTGCTGCAACCCTCCCAGCACAGTACTCTGGGCAGGAAAACCCAGCAAAGGCGCAAGTTGCAGTGCCACAATAATCACGCCAATACCTGACATGAAGCCAGAAACTACCGTGTAGGGCATCAGGGTAATAAACTGTCCTAAGCGCAAGATGCCAAATAAAATCTGAAATACTCCACTCAACATCACTGCCGTAAACGCCATAGCCATTCCGCTTTCGGGGTTATCAGCCATTAGCTTAGTAAATACGGTAGCCATTACGACGGTCATAGGACCAGTCGGTCCAGTCACTTGGGATGGAGTACCCCCAAACAGAGCTGCAAAGAATCCAGTAAATATGGCTCCGTAAAGCCCCGCGATCGCGCCTGCTCCCGAAGCCACCCCAAAAGCTAAAGCCAGCGGCAGCGCAACTATGGCAGCAGTTAATCCGCCAAACAAATCTCCTCTCAGATTGTCAAATCGTAAACGGTTAACAAGCTGCATTTTATTTTAGTGGCAACATGGATAAGATATTTTATGGGAAAATTGCAACATCAATCAATATTTTGGTTAAATATTCGAGAAATCAGGAAGTTTTGCTTAAACTCATGCTCACCAATACTATACAAATAAAAGGGTTGTTTGGTATCAAATTTTACCGATCAATCCGACTTTTTATTCGATAGAGATGAAGTCAGATCCTTGAGAATTTATAGTAATACTTTAATAAGCAATTCATAACATTAAAAATGACAATTATTAACAAAAATAAAGAAATCTAACGAAAAGCCTAATCCAAGTAATTGTGTACTTTTAGATACATTGAGCGTATACCTGTTCACATTAAAGTTAATAACTAATTAGTTTTGTGATTGAAAACTAACAATTTTGCAATTGCGATCGAGTTATCAATAGAATGACCGTGTTTTTGTCATTCATAGCGAATAAATATCTAGATTAAATTCATAAATTTAATTTAAAATCACGATTTTATAGAAGCAACTATAAGCGATCTTATTACAACCTTTTTCAATAAGCTAATAAGTTTTGAGAAATTAGGCGATCGCCAAACTAACACCCAACGAAAAGGCATCGTTTCTGTTGAAGCTCTGGTTGAAAGTATAAAAATTGACAGATTTTTGCCAAATATTAGGAGTCATTATGTCGTCAAATGGTCAGATTGAAATAAGCGATCGCCACGAAAACAATCACAGTGCAGAAATCACCAGCAACAATAGACAGCTAACTTATTCACAGCTTTATCTTTGTGCGGTAGTCATTGGTATCTTTGGCGGTATGGTAGCTACTGTTTACTACTTCGTGCTAGAAACCATGATGCACGGTATGTGGCACACTTTGCCAGAAATAGTTAAGCCTTATTTTCCTGGCTGGCTTGGGGTTAGTAACTATGTCTGGATTGCCACTACTATTGGGGGATTTTGTGTCGGTTTAGCTCTTTATTTCTTTGGGCTGCCTGGGGAAATGGCTCAAGTAGTCGATAAAATTCACAACCCAGGCAAAATTGATATTCGCAAGACCCCAGCGATGATAATTGCTTCTCTAATTGCCATCACCTCTGGCGGTAGTGCGGGACCCGAAGCACCTTTGGTTCAGGTAAATGGCAGCTTTGGTAGCTGGTTAGGAGAGAAATTAAAACTAGCCAAAACCTCAGTCAGAATTCTCACTTTTTGCGGGATGAGTGCAGCTTTAGGGGCTTTTTTCGGCGCACCGATTGGCGCAGCATTGTTTGCCTTAGAAATTCCCCATCGTCGAGGCTTACAGTATTTTGAAGCGATCGCCCCAGCGATTATTGCTGCCATTTTTTCTTTTGCCGTATTCCGACTCAACACGGGTATAACTATTGGCGGTTTTTACCACTTTGAAGAAGTTCCTGCATTATCTCCGCAAAATTTACTAGAAGGGTTAGTTCTAGGCATAATTGGTGCTGGATTGGCAATTATGTTTATTATCATCTTTCGCCTGATTGGTAAGCTACTCAAACCGCTAGAACACTATCCGATTGTCTTAGCAACTTTAGGTGGTTTATCCATCGGTCTAATTGCTTTTGCTTTCCCTCAAACCCTATTCTTTAGCGAGGCACAAATTCAAACCGTGAGTCAATAACTGACTCTTGACCGCAAGCGGTACAAGAGCAGCATGGAGTTAATCAGAACTTCTGAGAATTGCACTACTACATGAGCTATTGCTTTTTACGGACTGCCAGATTCTTCTCTCGTCTGGTCTATCTCCAAACCCTCTGATTCAGGGTGCTTTAAGACAGGACATGATAGCAATAGTGTAGGAAGAGACACGCATACTAATTTACTAGGGGTTATACCCATGACAAAAAAGATTAGAGTACCAGTTTTATCGCCATCTGGCGAACCGCTCATGCCCACAACCAGTGTGAGAGCAAGAAAGTGGATAGCGAGTGGTAAAGCCAAACCAGTATGGAACGATCTTGAGGTTTTCTGCGTTCAGCTATTACAAGAACCATCGGGAACTGAAACTCAGAAGATTGTAGTTGCTATCGACCCAGGTAAACTTTGGTCTGGTTGTGCTGCCCTGAGCGCAAAAGCAGTTTTATTTACTGCCAATTTAATCTTGCCGTTTAAACGGGTGGTAGCTAGAAAGCAAGCACAGAAGATTCTTCGTAGAGCTAGAAGAGGTAGAAGAATTAATCGCAATTTACCGTTTGAGCTTCGCGCTCATCGGCAGAAAAGGTTTGACAATCGCAGAGGAAACAAACTTCCTCCTTCAGTTCGAGCCTCAAAGCAGCTAGAACTTAGAATCATTAAAGAGCTAGCTCGAATTTTCCCGATTACTGAAATAGTTTATGAGTATGTCAAAGCTGATGTTGACCTGACTTCAGGCAGGAAAAAAAGCTCGTTCTGGCAAAGGTTTCTCGCCAGTCATGGTGGGTCAGAAGTATATGCTGCAATGGCTAAGAGAAATTGCACCTACTCATAAACTAGAAGGCTGGCAGACTTCAATCATTCGTAAGCAATTAGGATTGCCCAAGAATAAAGACAAAAGTTCTCAAGATTCAACGGCTCACGCCAACTGCGCCATTGCTGCGGCAGCGAGCCGTTACATGAAGTACAAGCCTTTCTATAATGGCAAGAATAGAGGACATCACTGGGTAGGTTCGGTAGAGTTAACCAATTCCCCGTTTAAAGTAATAGCCCGTCCTCAGTTATATCGAAGACAACTTCACTTTGAGAACCCAGGTAAAGGTGGTATCCGCAAACGCAAGGGTGGAACGGTTACTCCTTTTGGTTTTCGTTCTGGTGATTACGTCGAAGCTATCAAAGGCAAAAATACTGTTAGAGGCTACATTGGTGGGTACTCAGAAAAGAATAAAGTCGTATCTGTGTACGAAGGTTCTATGTGGCGCAGGATAGGGCAATTTTCAGTTTCTAAAACTAAAATGCTTAAGAGGTCAACTGGTCTATGTGTAGTCTAAACCCTGTCGGCGTTTCCTCCCACGCTTCACTTATCAGTAGAAGCGGAGAATCCACGCCGTTGAATGTTGAAACAGGGGCTGGTTTGGGTGTTGGTTTATTGCTAGCGATCGCACTTGCTAAAATGTTTGCCATTAGTTTTACTCTCCATTCTGGTTTTTTAGGTGGCTTTATCTTCCCCCTGTTCTTTATCGGTGCTAATGTCGGCTACGCAATATCTTTAGCAGTACCTCAAGTTCATCCTACTGTGGGTATGGTCTGCTTAATGGCTGCAATCAACGTAGCTGTTACCAAAACTCCAGTTAGTACAAGTATTATCCTGAGCGTACTTTCAGGGACGGCAATGTTGCCTGTTATTGCGATCGCCTCTTTTGTCAGTTTTGTTTTAACTAGCCAAATTACCATGATTAAAACCCAAAGAAGTCGAGACTTAGAAGAAGTTGACCCATCTAATCTAATCCTCGAAAGAGTGAACTTGGTGGAACAACAACAAGCAAAAATTCCTGGTTTAAATAAGCTCAAAGAACTGGTGAGTCTTTAATTATGGGATTGGTAAATTTTTTGGTAGCGATCGTCGCACTATTAATTTCGACCTGTTTTTTTTGCTTAATCATGACTACAGACTTCGGCTGGGGACCCATTGTTTATATTGCTTCTTTCTTAGGTGGGATAGTTTTTATGGGTTGGGCGGGTGTAGCTTGTCTCGACCTTTTCAAAGATTAAAGTGAATTTAAATATTTATTCTGTCGTTTGCCATAACAATTTATTATCATGACTACAACCACAACGCGATCGCAAACCTTCCGTAACCTTGCTTCTCCCCAACATCCCTTAGAACCATTAACAGCAGAGGAAATTAAAGCTGCCGTTAGTATTCTCAAACGAGAGAAACAACTAGGTAAAACGATTAGATTCCCCACCGTTACCTTAAAAGAACCTGATAAGCAAGATGTGTTTAACTTTGAAGAGGGAGATAACATCGAGAGAGAAGTCTTTATTATTATTCTCGATAATGCCGACGGGGCTACCTATGAAGCGGTAGTGTCTCTAACTTCAGAAACCGTGACATCCTGGGAACACATACCAGACGTACAGCCTTCAATTATGCTCGATGAATTTGAAGAGTGCGAGGCTGCGGTAAAAGCTAGTCCTGAATTTCAGGAAGCAATTAAAAAGCGAGGCATTGAAGATCCCGACTTAGTAATGGTAGACCCTTGGTCGGCTGGCTACTACGGTCTTGAGGAAGAAAAAGGCAAACGGCTATCACGGGCTTTGTGTTGGGTGAGATCTTCTCCTACAGATAACGGCTATGCTCGACCCATTGAAGGGGTAATTCCCGTGGTGGATTTGAACACAATGGAGGTAATTCGGGTTGAAGATTACGGAGTTGTTCCCTTACCACCCCAGTCGGGAAACTACGCTAAAGAATTTATCGATGAATTTCGCACTGACCTCAAACCTCTAGACATTAATCAACCTCAAGGCACTAGCTTTGAAATTCAGGGGCATTTTGTGCGCTGGCAAAAGTGGCAGTTTCGCATTGGCTTTACTCCCCGTGAAGGCTTAATTCTCTACACCATTGGTTATGAAGATGGCGGACGGGTAAGACCAATTATTTATCGCGCCTCCCTATCAGATATGGTTGTCCCTTATGGCGATCCGCGTCCACAGCACTATCGCAAAAACGCTTTTGACGTGGGGGAATATGGCGTAGGAACATTAGCTAACTCCCTTAAGTTGGGCTGCGACTGTCTGGGAGAAATCCGCTACTTCGATGCCTTTATGACCAACAGCCGTGGGGATGTCTTTAACATCGAGAATGCGGTATGTATGCACGAAGAAGACTTTGGTATTCTCTGGAAGCACGTAGACTGGCGTACAGAACAGGCAGAGGTCAGGCGATCGCGTCGTTTGGTAGTTTCTTTCATTTCTACAGTGGGTAATTATGAATACGGCTTTTTCTGGTATTTCTATCAGGATGGCACGATTCAATACGAAATCAAGCTAACGGGAATTGTTAATACTGCGTCTGCCATGCCTGGGGAAGATCCCAAATACGGTACGCTAGTAGCACCCCAGCTTAATGCACCGATTCACCAGCACTTTTTTAATGTTCGCTTAGATATGTGCGTTGATGGCGGAGATAATACAGTTTACGAAGTCAATACCGAAGCCGAACCCTTGGGGGAAACCAATCCTTACGGTAACGCCTTTTTTGCCAAATCTACTCCTCTAACTACTGAATTAGCAGCACAGCGTATTATCAATCCCTTTTCTGGTCGTTACTGGAAAATTACGAATCCTTCTAGTCTCAATGGCTTAGGACAACCCGTGGGCTATAAACTGATGCCAGGGGACAACATTTTGCCTTTTGCCCATCCCGAAGCGAGCGTCATTAAACGGGCGGGCTTTATGAATAAGCATCTTTGGGTCACTCCCTACGATCCAGATGAAATGTACAGTACGGGAGACTATCCCAATCAGCATCCAGGAGGTGCGGGTATTAGCGAATGGACTAAAGGCGATCGCTCTATTGAAGATACCGACGTTGTGGTCTGGTACACTTTTGGACAACATCACATTACCCGCCCTGAAGATTGGCCCGTAATGCCCGTGGCATATATCGGCTTTAAGCTCAAGCCCATCGGCTTCTTTGATGCTAATCCTGCGATGGATGTCCCGCCTTCAGCGAACGGTCATGGTAAGTGTCATTAGTAGGTAGTGGGGGAGTAGGTAGCAGGGAGTAATGAGTGTTGCTTACTCTATTTTCTCTGTTCATTAATGTCAGGAGTTTTGCATGAGTCAATTTACGCGACGTAAGCTGTTGAAATTAGTCGGCAGAGCAGGCGGTGTAGCAGCAGTATACAGCACCATGAAAGCTCTAAATTTGCTCCATTCACCAGCGCAAGCAATCACTAAGCCCAAATTAACTGCTGATGCAGGAGAAGGGATAAAAATAGCAATTCTAGGGGCAGGAATTGCGGGAATGACGGCTACTTATGAGTTGGGCAAAGCAGGATATGACTGTACAGTTCTTGAAGCAAGAGATCGCGCTGGTGGTAGATGCTGGACGATCCGCGCTGGGACAGAAATTAATGAACTAGAAAGCAAACAAACCTGTCCTTTTGATGCTGAAGAAGATTTATATTTTAATTCTGGTCCTGCCAGAATTCCCTACCACCATCAAGAAATCTTAGGATATTGTCGAGAATTTGGCGTACCTTTACAGGTGCGGATCAATGAAAATAGAGCCAGTTATTTTCAGGACGATCGGGCTTTTGGCGGTCAAGCTATTCTCAATCGTCGCGTCGTCAATGACAGTCGGGGATATATGGCGGAGTTGTTGGCAAAAGCAATCAACCAAAAAGCTCTAGATACAGAAATACAGACTGAAGATCGAGAACGACTGTTAGAGTTTGTCAGTAGTTATGGTAGTCTCGGTGAAGACTATCGCTACCAAGGAACGGATCGCGCTGGATATAGTTCACCTCCAGGGGCAGCGTTAACCCCAGGAACACATTACGAACCCCTGGATTTTTCTGAGTTACTCAAGTCAGATTTTTGGGAATACAAATTAAATTTTGCTGAAGGCTATAATCATGCAGCGACGATGCTCGAACCTGTCGGCGGTATGGATCGAATTGCTAAAGCATTTGAGACTCAGGTAGGCGATCGCATTGAATATAATGCCGTAGTTCAGCAAATGCGCCAAACTGAAAATGGAGTAAGTATTGTCTATCAAGATAAAGATGGACAACAGGAGTTGACCGCAGATTATGCCATCTGTACTTTTCCCTTGCCTGTCTTAAACAAGATCGATACTAATTTTTCACCGCAATTCAAGCAGGCGATCGCTAAAGGAACAAATTACACCAATGCAGTTAAAGTCTGTTTTCAAGCTAATCAACGCTTTTGGGAACAACAAGACCACATTTACGGCGGAATTTCCTGGACAGACCAAGATATTACGCAAATTTGGTATCCTTCAAGCGGATTTCATCAGGAAAAAGGTATTATTGTCGGTGCATATATCTGGGATAATTCGATTGGTGAACCTTGGGGAAAAATGATGCCAGCCCAGCGCATTGCCAAAGCGATCGCTAATGGCTCAAAAATTCACCCCAATTATCGAGAGTTTATCGATCCTGCAATGGGTGTAACTATCGCTTGGGAAAAAATGCCCCATAGTCTGGGTGGTTGGGCAGAATGGTCAGATGAAGATCGCGACGATGCTTATCGTATACTCAATGAAGCGTCAGGATCGATTTACCTAGCTGGAGAACATTTGAGCTATTTAACAGGTTGGCAAGAAGGAGCCGTGCTTTCGGCATATCAAGCGATCGGCAAAATTACCGAAAAAGTAAAAGCGACTCAAGCATAATATTCTGTAAGGAAAAAATCAATGTTTCGATTTTGGCAAAAAATAGCTTTAATTTCGCTTCTGGCAGTAGGATTGCTAATTGGAAGTCTCCAAGCCACTTCAGCTCAAGTAATCCGAAATCCCATTCCCGATTCAGATTTTCCCATCGCTCAATCAGTAGAAGTGCCACCTGAAACCACTTTAATATACGTGAGTGGTCAGGTTCCTTCTGTAGTTGATGAAAGTGCCGAACCAGATTCAATTGCAGCTTATGGCGATACAACAACTCAAACTGTTAAGGTTTTAGAAGAAATTCAAAGCATCCTCGAAAGTCTCGATTTAACTATGGGCGATGTGGTAAAAATGCAGGTGTTTTTAGTCGGCGATCCCGATAATGGCGGACAAATGGACTTTGGTGGATTTATGGCAGGTTATACGCAATTTTTTGGCACAAAAACACAGCCAAACTTACCAGCGCGATCGGCAATGCAGGTTGCAGGTTTAGTTAACCCAGGCTGGTTGGTAGAAATTGAAGTAGTGGCTGTAAAATCTTGATGGGATGGGAAAGGGTTTAGCAGAATAAAAGACTTGCCCTATAGCTAAAAATTGCGATCGCCTTTTTTAGAGGTCAGTTAAAATAATTGTTGACAAGATATAATTGATTTTTAATTTATTGGGAGTAGCTTATGAACAAGAAATTGCTGACGACACTCGGTTGTTCGGGATCGGTTGTCTTGTCTTTGCTAGGTGCTAATGCAGTCAGTGCCAAAGAATATGTTTTTACTGCTCCCGAAGTTGATAATCAGGTGGCAGATATTCCTGCTAGTGAAACCGACTATCCTTTTGCAGACTGTAGCTGTGATAAATACGATGCCGAAACCGCAGCGGAATTAGATCGTGAAGGCGATCGCGCAATTGAACTTTATGGTTGTGACTGTGCTGGCTGTCGCAATCTAGTACGTAATATTAATTCCCAACAACCGCAGTCATAATCAGTACATATAGGCACATTGTAGAGTGGGCATTTATAAAAACCAGAATCTAAAACCAATTATTCAAATAATGCCCACCAGTCAGAAATCAGAAATCAGTAACTTACCTGCCCAAAGTTAATTCTTCTTTCTTGCCCAAAATTCCTTGTGGTCGCCAAACCATTAATAACATCAGAATTAGACCAATTACCATGATCCGAAAAGCACCTTCTTGGGAGCTAGTAAACCAGCCTAATTTTGGTAAATAAAAGCGAGTTAAGGCATCATATGCCCAGAAAATGATTGCCCCTAATAACGCACCGGGATTTTTGCCCGCCCCGCCCAAAACCACCATCGTCCAAACATTAAAAGTGATTAGAGTCTCAAAATTGCTGGGATAAATCGTAGTTAGTTGCCAAGCATAAAATGCTCCTGCTAATCCTGCGATCGCGCCACCGAGCATCAATGCTTGTAGCTTATACCAAAAGACGTTTTTACCCAGTGCCGTAGCGATTTGCTCATCTTCTCGAATTGCTTTTAAGACCCGACCCCAAGGAGATTTTACTAATAGTTCAAAGCCCAATAGGTGATAGCTAAAGCAATTAAGACCAGCAGCATTAAGCCTGCTTTATAGTTATAGTCGAGTAGGGCAGCACAACCGTTAATATATATAGTCAAAATTATCCCGAGACCAATAATTCCCCAGATCGCCAAACTCACTACTTTCGTCGGCTGATAGCTTTTTCCCCGAATTTCTTTTCCTTCTCGCCATTGCGATCGCAAACCATGCCACAGTTGCCATACCGCAAAGATAGCTATCAAAGTCAAAACACCGATTAACAAATACCTCTGTCCTAAATTAGGATCGAAACGTTCTAAGGGAAGGGGAAAACCTCGAATACCAAAAGATCCTTTAGTTAACCAATCTTCATTAAGTGCCACCAGTCGCAACATCTCGGATACCCCAATGGTGACAATTGCTAAATAGTCTTCCCTCAGTCTTAAGGTAGACATACCGATCAGTAATCCCAGTAAGGCGGCGATCGCAATTCCAGCAATAATAGCGAGAATTAACGGAACTCCTTGCTCACTAAGTAAGACCGTCGTATATGCCCCAACAGTCATAAAAGCTACGTGACCAAAATTAATTAATCCTGCATAGCCCCACTGCAAATTTAGTCCTAAAGCGAACAAGGCATACAGCCCGACATAGATTGTCAGAAAAACTAAATAACCAACCATTTGATATTTTATGAGCTGCTAACTGCATTTATGCAGCCGATTGTAGCTTAAGTTAGCCCAAAGAAAGAGTAATTTATAATCCATCTTATTGATTAGACCATATTCAAAACAGTATTTTTTTAGACCAAGCTAAATCAGTTCTATACTTTTCAATGGCAAAAATGGCAAAATGTTTATATGATAAATTGCCAATGTTTTATCCCCAACCTCTAAAGAAATTATATTCCCACGGGCTTCCACAATAAATATGAAATTAGCTCACATATTTCAAGCGATCGAAGAAACAAGATTTTTAAAACAACTGTCGTCCTACGAAAAACTATTCTTTATTGGCAATGCAGAACCTTTAGCATATATTCGTGACTTTTTTAGCAACTATATCCAGATCGATCGTAATTACTACTATGATCTATCAGCCGAACAACTCAGGGATTTAACCACCGATACTTTTCAGTTTCAGCAATATCAGGCAATAATCATCGTATCCTTGGAAGATGAAGATGTTTTGTTTTCTAAAGTGCAGCAACAGCTTCAGCTAAGTAATCCACCAGTCCTCAAATTATTTGGTGATATATTCGTAAATTTACTGTGTCATAGAACATTATTACAATCAGCCTCAAAAGAACATCGTAAACCTCGAATTTCCTATGCTATTGCGACAACTCCTAGATCTGGTTCAACCTATCTTTGCAATCTTCTAGAGTCAACCAAGGTTGCGGGATATCCTAGTGAGCATTTAAGGTTTGCCGTACAGGAACTATCCCGTCATTGTAATTTTAATTACCTCAACTTGCTCGACAATTTGATGGTCGATCGGACTACAAGTAATGGAGTATTTGGGACTAAGCTAATATCTCATTTTTTATTTGAGCTGCAACAAACAAAACTAGATTTTGCTCAAATTTTCAAATCTATCGATAAATTTATTTTTCTGGTTAGAAAAGATAAAGTAGCCCAAGCAGTATCTCTAGTGATCGCTCAGGAAACTGAAATTTGGCACTTAAATGGCAATGCTAAAAATATTGCCTATGAATCAAAGCTGGAAAATATTGAGATTAACGATGCCCTGCTGGATAATGTGGCACAAAAATATAATTTTATTTGCAAGCAGGAGGTTCGTTTGCAGAACACCCTAGCTAACTATAAGATAGAACCTTTGACGGTAATCTACGAAGACATTTTAGATAATGCACAGTTGCAAATAGAGCGTATTTTAGACTTTTTGTCAATAGATAAACTAGAGTCTAGCTTGATGCAGCTTAATTCAAATGTAACCAGAATGCCTTCGGCGGTTTCCCAAGAAATTATTCGGCGGTATCAAGAGAAAAAGTAGTGTATGTAGGCAAAGCGACTCGCGATCGCTTACTTCTTGCTTTCAACCCATTAAGTATTTATAACTAGATCGTGAACAAAATTTTTACAGATCTTCGTCAGCATTTATATTGACTATTAGACTTACTTATGTGTAAAATAATACTTAAATATAATTTACTTTTAGTTACCCTCCTTAATTGCACGCAAAGGATTTTAACCAAAAGCAATTATCAAGATCATTCGACAACTAAAATAAATAGGAGATATTTAAAATCATGGGAGACAAAGATTTTTTCTTAAGTCCTGATGACGCAATGACTATGGGCGACATCAACTACATGAGATCTAGCAAAAGAACTAGAAGAACTTTTCCCAAAACTCTCAAAAACAAAGATGGATTTGCTTTTGAAAATGAGGTTTCTTCTATCGAGAACAGAAATAATCTTTACAAAGGTAGCGATACTAATCAAAATACTACCGTAAATACTGTTTTCAATCCTACTCCAAGCTCTCAGTCTCAACCTAGTATTACAGGCGGTTCTGCGGTTCCTCAGAGCAATCAAGCTCAATCTCAAACTGCTCCAGCTCAACAGTCTTCGGAAAAGCGTCGTCCAGCAGACAACAGCATGGATATGTTTCGCAACATGGCTAAAGGCATGCGTGGCAAAAGATAGTCCAGCATTTAGTTCATGACAATCTTAATTTGAGGTGAATTGTTACAGTTCGCCTCATTTTTTTGGCTTTTTGCTCGAGATCGTAAAAACTAATTTACGATGTTCAGGAACAGTTAAGGTTAGGCTGATAAAAATTAAGCTGCTATTAGGGAGTAAGAATTAATGACCAATACGCAAACCAGAAAAGCCGATCATCTGCGTATTTGTCTGGAAGATGATGTCCAGTTTGCCAAGGTAACTAATGGATTTGACAAGTATCGTTTTGGACACACTTGCCTGCCAGAAATTAACCTGAGTGAGGTAGATCTTAGCACTTCCTTTTTGGGTAAGACTTTAAATGCTCCTATTTTGATCTCTTCCATGACGGGAGGCACGGAACAGGCAAAAATGATTAACTGTCGTTTAGCGATCGCCGCCCAAAAACATGGTTTAGA
>CAVRWR010000042.1:0-61114 GCA_963724445.1 uncultured cyanobacterium
ACCATGAAGGATCGCTATGCCCGCGTGCTGACCACGGAGCAGGCCATTCATGAGGTGAAGCGCCTGGTGAAAAAATGAATTCAGTCAACAGCGCCATTCTCGATCCGGCGGTCGGCTGGGGCATTCTGGCAGTGTTCAGTGTGGTCTGGGTCTGGCTGGGCTGGTTCTGGGGGCGGCGCGCGAAGGAACTCGACGATTATGTGCTGGCCGGTCGGCGCGTCGGACTGGCGCTGGGCACCGCGACCGCGATGGCGACCTGGGTCACCAGCAACACCACCATGGCCGCGCCGCAACTCGCCTATCAGATGGGTATCTGGGGCATGCTCGGTTACTCGCTGGGTTCGGTTGGGCTGATTCTGTTCGCGCCGCTGGCGCGCCGCATTCGTGCGCTCATGCCGGGCGGGTTCACCAGCGGTGATTTCGTTCGTCTGCGTTACGGCAAAACCGCCTGGCGTATCTTTCTCGCCATCTCGCTGTTCTACGGTCTCGGCTGGCTGATCAGCTTGGGCATGGCCGGCGGCATTCTGATCAATGCGCTGACCGGCATCGACTACCAGCTCGGCATGAGCGTCATTCTGGCCATCTGCGTGCTCTACACGGTGCTGGGCGGTCTGCGCGCGGTTATCGGCACCGACTTCATTCAGACACTGCTGATCCTGTTCGGCATTCTGATACTCGCCTGGCTGGCGATCGACGCCGTCGGGTTCGAGCGCATGCATGAGGCCGTGACCGAAGAGCGGCCGGAGCTGCTGAATCTGCTGATGCCGGCGGCCATTATGTTCCTGTTCAACAATCTGCTGTTCGGTGTCGGCGAGATCTTCCATTCGAATGTCTGGTGGAGCCGCGCCTTCGCCTTTGACGAAGGGGTCGGCTTCAAGGCCTATCTCACCGCCGGCATTTTCTGGATGCCGATTCCCGTGGTCGCCGGCTTCATCGCACTGGCGGCGCCCGCACTGGACCTCAACGTGCCGGCGGCGGATATGGTCGGCCCGCTGGTGGCGGCGAATCTGCTCGGCGTCGGTGGCGCGATACTGGTTTTTATTGTGGTGTTCTCGGCGCTGGCCTCCAGCCTCGATTCGCTGCTGGCCGCGACCACCGATCTGGTGTTGCAGGATATCTATCGCGGTCATCTGCGACCGCAGGCGACGCCTGAAGAACTGCGCCGCGCCGCGCGCTGGGTGGTTGTCGCGCTGGGTGTCGTCGCCTGGCTGTTGTGTCTGCCGCGACTGACCAGTCTCGCCGCGTTGCTGCATTTCACCGGTGCGTTCGTGGCCAGCACCATCTGGCCGATTGCGGCCGGTCTGTACTGGCGTCGCACCAATCCGACCGGCGCCATGGCGGCGATGCTGCCGGCACAACGATCGGCCTGGCGGCTTATTTCCTGATCGGCTTCTATGTGGCGGCACTGGTTTCGGCGGTGGTGTCGATGTGCATTGTGCTGCTGAGCACCTGGCTGCGCGCCCGGTGATTTCGACTGGGCGCGGTCTCAACGATCCGGGGGCAGTGCAATCATGACGATTTCGGTGACCGTCCTGGCAAGGCTGGTCGGCGGGGCGACTGACTGGTCACGCTCGTGGCGCCTTCGTATTGATTGATGCTTCTGGATCAGTGATCTGGTCGGAAAGGGCGATTATGGTAGACAAACTTGCAATCCGCGCCTGCGCGAACCGGCTCGAGGAACAGCCACTGGACGTACAGGGTTTCGAGCGCCCGCGCGCGCTGCTGGACACGATCACGGAAGACCTGACGCCGCTGCTGGATCTGGCGCACCGTCCGGTGGTTTCGGCGCGACCAGTTCAACCCGCGAGCAAGATTGCTGCAGCTGTGCCGCCTGGCCGCCCGGTACGAGACACGACCGCAGATGCATCACCCGGCCGCTGACCGGCAAGATCCTGATCAGCGCCTTCTACGAACCCAGTACCCGCACCCGGCTGTCGTTCGAGAGCGCCTGGCATCGTCTGGGTGGCGACATCATGTCGATCACCGATCCGGCTACCACCGGCATCGCCAAGGGCGAGTCGCTGTCCGACGTCGGCGAGATGTTCAACCACTACGGCGATCTGGTGGTACTGCGCGACAGCGACGAGACACGCCGTGTACGAGATGCTGGAGTCCCTGCGCATTCCCATCATCAACGGCGGCAACGGCATCGACGAGCATCCGACCCAGGCGATGGCCGACATCTATGCCCTGCTCAAGTGGCGGCCGGCAGCTGTGCAACCGCACAGTGCCGGCCAAACAGCGAATCCGCATGGGCATTATCGGCGTGCCGGCGCGCATGCGCACGGTGCGCAGCCTGCTGATACTGTCTGAGCCGCTGTACGCGCTCGGCTATCGCAGGAAGTCGTGATGATCAGTGACGAAGACGCAACCCTTCGCCGAGCGGCCAGCGCGAGGAACTGGAAGACGCGGGTTTGAAGCTGCGCGTGGCGGCGCCGATCTGAACAGCGAACTGCCGGCACTGGATGTGGTCTATATCAATACGATCGCCTGGCTCGGCGATGACTACGCGGACGCATGGGCGAGCCACTACCGCCTGGACGAGTCGCCTCGCCGCTGAAACCGGACGCCATCATCCTGCATCCGCTGGCGCGCGGCGACGAACTGCCGCGCGAACTCGACGACACGCCGCACAACTGGTATTTCGCCCAGGCGCGCGGCGCGGTGTTCATGCGCATGGCGCTGCTGTCGTCCATTTCGAAAACCTTTGCTGAATAACCTGATGAACTAACTATGTGTGGAATAGCAGGATTTATATACGCCGACCGAACCCGACCCGTCGACCCCGAAACGCTGGTGGCGATGGCGGCCATTCAGTATCACCGCGGTCCGGACGGCTTCGGCTGGCAGGCCATGGACGGCCGTGGTGTGGGCTTCAGTCATGCGCGCCTGTCCATTATCGATCTGGACGAGGATCGCGCGCGGCAGCCGTTCCGCTCGGCCGACGGCGGCTGCTGCTGGCGCAAAACGGCGAGCTCTACGACTACAAGCGGCTGCGCGCGGATCTGATTTCGCGCGGTGCGCGTTTCCGCACCAAGAGCGATTCGGAACTGGTGCTGCATTTGTATCCGCGCTTCGGACTGGAAGACATGCTGCCGCATCTGCGCGGTGAATTCGCCTTCGCGCTGTACGATCGCGAAACGCGATCGGCTGATGCTGGTACGCGACCGCTTCGGCATCAAGCCGCTGTACTGGACCGAAGTCGAACGGTACCCTGGTGTTCGGTTCCGAACTGAAAGTGCTATTCGCCCATCCGGAAGTGCCGCGGAAGTTTTCCTCCGAAGGTCTGTATCACCAGCTCATGCAGACGATCGTGCCGGGCACTACCGCCTTCGAAGGTGTTCATCAGGTCAAGCCGGGTCACGTCGTCGTCATCGAACGCGCGCATGGCAAGTTTCGGGTGCGCGAGCACGAAGTACTGGGACATGGATTTCCCGCTGGATGCCGAGCGCGAGGACGAGCGCGAGGAAGCAGATTACATCGAGGGCGTGCGCGAGCAGTTGCTGCAGGCGGTGCAACTGCGGCTGGAGGCCGACGTGCCGGTCGCCTGTTATCTGTCGGGCGGCATCGACTCCTGTTCCATTCTGGGCTGTCATCGGCCAGTCAGCAATCGGCGGTCAAGGCCTTCACCATCGGCTTCGACGACAAGGACTACGACGAAACGCCCATCGCAATCGAAATGGCGCAATCGGTCGGCGCCGATCAGGATGTCATGCGGCTCAAGGCCGATCATCTGTACGACAACTTCGTCGAGACGCTGTGGCATACCGAACGGACCATATACAACACGCTGGGCGTCGCCAAGCTGCTGATGAGCCGGCATGTGAACGAAGGCCGGCTACAAGGTGGTGGTGACCGGCGAGGGTTCGGACGAACTGTTCGGCGGCTATCCGGCGTTCCGGCGGGACATGTTTCTGCACGGACTCGATCACGCTCCCGCACGCAGAACGCATGGCCTGGGAAGCAGATGCTGGCCGAGAGCAACAAACTGTTCAAGGGCGCGATGCTGGCCGAGGACGCCGTGCACGATCCCGCGCTGGATGCGCTGGTCGGCTTCACCCCGAGCTGTCTGCAGCCCTGGCTCGGCGCCGCGCACCGGGTGCCGGCGCTGATGAATGCCGAGCGTCGTGGCGAGGTCGCCGGGTATCAACCGGGCGCGGCGATCGCGGCGACACTGGACGGCAGCATGCTCGAAGGCCGCCACGCGCTGGACAAGGCGCAGTATGTCTGGATCAAGACCATGCTCGAAGGCCAGATCCTGACCTGGGGCGGCGATCGCGTGGACATGGCCAATTCCATGGAGGCGCGGCCGCCGTTCCTGGATCATCATCTGGCCGCGTTCGCGACTCAGTTGCCGCCGTCGATGCGCATCAAGGGCCGGACCGAAAAATATGTCTTGCGCGAGGCCATGAAGGGCTTGTTGCCGCAGGTGCTGTAGAAGCGCGAGAAGTTCGCCTTCATGGCGCCGCCGGCGCATACCGATCCCGAAGAAATGGGCGGCGATGAAGGCGCTGGCGGATCGTTATCTGTCGAACGAGGCGATCACCGCCGCCGGTCTGCTGGATGCCGACGGTGGTGCAGCCATTAACAGAACTGTCAATGCGGTTAAAAAACCAAGGCGATCGGACGCGAAGCGGAGCGGAGTTAATCCTTTAGGACGATGCGTAGCGAGTGCTTTAGTGCAATAATTTTTCACTGTTTAATCCTCAACCTAAAACAATAGTAAATAATATATTTTTGCCAGAACTAATTCTGACTCTCGGATTCTTCTTTACGCCGACGTTTACGTTTGCCTTCTGTTGCTTCCTGTGCTGTTGCTTCTGCATCTGCTTTTCTCGCCTGTTCTAGTTCCTCTTGACTCGCAGGCAAGATGGCATCAAGCTTGATTTGTGTGCTTAGTTCAGCCTGTTTCTGTGGCACTATTTCGCTTCTATTGCTGGTCAAAATTGCCGTAGGCTTTTCTGTTACCGTTGAGCCAATACTTTGAATCATTAACAGTGGTTGTAAACGTTCCAAATCTTGTAAGATTTGCATAGTTTCATTAAAAGTGCCTTCAATGGTCATCGAGATTCCTTTACGCTTAAGCTTCCCTTGAACTCCAGAACCTAATGAATCATCGTCAACTGTAGTCACACCCCCATCTGGCTGATATTGAATTAAAGCACCTTGATTAGTATCAATAAAGCTATTTAAATCTATCAACAATGTCTCTAAATCATCTTCACTAGTAAACATCGCCAGAACTCGCGATTTGAGAACTTGCTTATCCTCTAGATCGGCTTCTAATTGAGCCAATTTCAACTGTAAATCTCCAGACTTAATGCTGTTTAGCTGTGCTTGAAGTGTTTCTTTCTGAGTCACATTAGTCTGATATTCAGCTTGTGCAGGCTTGACATATTTCATGTAGCCATAAACAGCTAAAGTTATACCCGCAACTGCGATCGCCACTCCCATAATTGTGGGGGTAAAGGTAATACCAAAAGCAGAGGGATAATCTTCTTCGATTAACTGATCGTCCGTTGCAAAATCCTTAGCAAAGGTCATTTTAAAATTGCTCCTTTACGTTCTAATGTTTTTAATCTGGTAACTAAACCGAGAGAACCTTTTTTCTCGATTTCCTTAATCAGTTCCAAAGAAGGTACATTGTTTAGCTGTGCTGAAATGGTGTATTTAACTCCTTTAGGAAATTCTAAAGCAGCGATATCAGGAAAATCTTCTTTGTTTGCCACCTCAACGGGAAAATCAACGGCACTAGCACCATTTAGGATCACCTGTTTGCTATCAAAAAATGGCGATCGCTGTAAGAATAAAACAAAGTCATTCACATCATCATAAGAACGTGCCACCCCTGCTAAATTAATCCCGATAGTTGGACTTGGAGTAGGTGGTGGAACTGCTGCTTCTTCTCCTTCTTTTGGTTCAGGGGCTGGAGGCGGAGCTGCGGGAGCCGAACTAGTTTGCTGAATTGAGTCTACCTGTACTCCAGGAGGAGTGCGATCGCTTACTTCCTGCATAATTGCTGCCCAAGGCTTGATCTTGGCAAAAACTCCCACCAGGGCGATAGTTTCCGCCTCTGCCGTTTGAATCTGGGCGTTTACTTCCTCAATTTTTTTGTTCTGATTGCCCAAGTCGGCAATTTCACTTTCAAGCTGCTGAATTTCTTGCTTGACACTAGCGGTTTTAGCGTTAACGCTTTTTAGATAACTAAAAGTAACTAAAGGCGCAATGAGAAATATCATTGCCCCCAAAGCGATCGGAATTTTATCTGCCAGAGTCGGTTCCTTCTTGGGAACAAAACCCCGACTGAGATCGACAGACTCTACTGGATTTCTATCTCTAAGAAAATTAATATCTAAGTTATACATAAAGCCATACGAATTTTGACAATAACTAGTACATGGTTTAGCACTATTACAATTCCCCGATATGTCACTAAAAGTAACAACCTGGCTAATTTATTCTTCTCTCATTCCTAAACCCAAAACAATTCCTAAACCTGGTCGATGTCTGGGAGCAATCTCTTGACTAAGATCGAGTCCTAAAGTGGCAATAGGATCGACTTTTATCGTCGGTAAATTTAGTTTTTGCGTGAAAAATTCATCTACCTGTTTAATTCCTGCACCTGGTCCTGCCAGCATCAACTGAGCTATTTCTAAGTCTTCACTTTGATTAATGTAGAAGTTGATTGAACGGCTTAACTCTTCGGTAAGCTCACCTAGAACTTTTAACAGTGCTGTCTGTCCTGATTCTATTGGGATGGTTCTAATTCTCCTGACTCATCAATACCATCTAAAACGTCTAAATCATGAAATATTTCAGTTCCCCCAGTAACGGGCAAATTCATCGCTTGGGAGAATGCTGCGCGCATCTGATAGGTACCAATGGGGACTGTACGGGAAAACTGAGGAACTCCCTCAACAACGATCGCGATTTCTGTATTATCGAACTCCAAATCGACTAAAACTACGGCTTCTTTAGAGCCAAATTGGCGTAGCTGCTCTCTAATAGTTCTAATTAAAGCAAAGCTATTAATCTCAAGTACTCCTATTTCAAGCTCTGCCTGCTGGAAAATTTCGGTGTATAGATCTGTCACCTCTTTTTTAGTAGCTACCAATAAAACATTAACTTTTTCAATACCATCCTCATCCATAAAGTAGCCTAATTTAGCATAATCTAAATCTACTTCTTCCCTGGGATAAGGCAGGTACATTCCCGCTTCATGAATCAATACCATATCTTTTAACTCTGCTTCATCAAGTTCGGCTGGAACAGGAATTACTCGAATAATAGCCTCTCTCATTGGAACAGCAGTTGATACTCTTTTTGCAGTTATTTTATTGGCTTTCAAAGTATCCTTAATCAATTCAGATAAAGTTAAAGAATCGACTATTTGTCCATCCTCGTAAACTCCGTTAGGTATATCTGCCGAGACATTTTTGATTAGTTTGTATTGCTGTCCTTGCTTAGATATCTGAGCAATATTTATTTTTTGAGAATTAATTTCAATTCCGATATTGCCGCCTTGTTTGGCAAATAAATTAGTTAAATTTTTTAGCATACTCTTTAACCAAATAGTATTTCAAAATTCGTACCTTATGATTTAAATATGGCGTTAGGCTTTTAAGTCTTATGCAGCAATAAGGTTAAAAGCTTTGTGTTTAACAGACTAAATACAGTTGATGTCTTTTAATGTCTTTAATTAATGCTGCCATAAAGCTTGGCAATCAATCTTTATGAGTCTATCGATACCAAGCAAATTCAATAATATGGTTTACTTACATTGCATATTGTAACCGCTACAAATAGATTAATTGATAAGTAGTAGTACCGAAAAAAAGCTAATCTACATCTTTAAAAATAGTTAAAATTACGCATATAGATTGCCATTTCTACCTATAAGCAATATCTTTTGTTTTATGGTTTACTCACAAATCAAGTAGTGAAAAAAAATATCTTTGCTAAATTCAGCTTTTATCTGCTAACGGTAATTGCCTCAAGCATGCTAACCGCCTGTAATTCTCCAGGAGATTCGACTGAACTTGAGTTCTGGACAATGCAGCTCAAACCAAACTTTACTAAATATTTTGCCAATTTAAATCAGACTTTTGAACAACAAAATGAACCAACCAAGTTACGTTGGGTTGATATTCCCTGGTCGGCAATGGAAAATAAGGTTTTGACTTCAATTTCTGCGAAAACAGCCCCTGATGTGGTCAATCTAAATCCAAAATTCGCTTCGCAGCTAGCAACCCGCAATGCTTGGCTAAATCTAGAAACAGCAGTATCTCCCAAAATTAAAGCAACTTATTTACCAAAAATTTGGCAAGCTAGCACCATTGAAGTTTGTCAAGAAAATCAATGTAGCGAGCAGACTTTTGGTTTACCTTGGTATTTGACCACTACCATCACAATTTATAATCGTGAGCTTCTGACTCAAGCTGGTATCAGTAAACCACCCCAAACCTATGCTGATTTGGCTCAAGCTGCCAATATCATCAAAGAAAAGACAGGTAAATATGCGTTTTTTATCAGTTTTGTCCCTAACGATTCGGGAGATGTTCTAGAGTCTTTTGTCAAAATGGGGGTAAATTTATTAGATGAATCAGGTAAAGCGGCATTTGATACTAAAGAAGGTAGGGCTGTCTTTCAATACTGGGTAGATCTATACCAGCAAAAACTCCTTCCTCCAGATGTTTTGACTCAAGGTCATCGTCGAGGAGTGGAACTGTATCAGTCTGGAGAAACTGTGCTGCTGTCTTCTGGGGCTGAATTTATCGATAGCATAACTAACAATGCACCAACTGTTGCCCAAGTGTCTGAGGTAGCACCACAGATTACGGGGTCAACTGGAAAAAAGAGTGTAGCGGTGATGAATCTAGTTATTCCTCGTAATAGCGATAAGTCCCAAGAGGCACTTAAGTACGCTTTGTTTGTCACTAATACGGAAAATCAATTAGCTTTTGCCCAAGAGTCGAACGTTCTTCCTTCTACGTCCAAAGCAGTGGAGCAATATATCCAAGGTTTGGAAGAACAAGATAGTTTAATCGAACAGGCAAAAAAAGTTAGTGCAACTCAGCTTAAAGATGCAGATATTTTAATCCCTGCCAAAAAGGACATACATATTTTGCAAAAAGTAATTTATGAAAATCTCCAGGCTGCAATGCTAGACAAGAAAACAGTAGACCAAGCAGTTCAAGATGCTGCGCAAGAGTGGAATAGTGTTAAAGATAATTAATTCAACAAACAAAAATTTACAAACTTTACTTACTACTAGACTTCTGGGAATAGATTAAATAAATTCCGTAAGTTAATGCCAGCAATTGTATCGGTATGATTGCGGCATAAGGCTTTAAAAAAATATTGAAATTAAAATTAGAAAATGTTGTGAGATAAGCTGCACCCAATATGACCAACGCAACTTTACTGGAAACCCGTTTTAAGTTAAGCATTTAATAACTAAAACCAACCTTTTTTGGCAGCCATATAAGTGCTGTAAAATTCAGCATCTGACTTAGTTAAATACATTATTCCTTCAATTAAACCAATAATACCCATAACGGCAGCGGCAATACCGCAGGTCAAAGTACCAGCAATTAACGTTACAAGAAGCATGACTAAACCTTCCGTAGTATACCCCAAAATAAATTTATGAACTCCAAAAGCTCCGATTAGAATGCCACAGATACCACAGGCAATCTTCTTCCCGCTAGCATCGCTATTTTGAGGATTAGTCATCGTTTTCTCCGATTAATTTTCTCCAATTAAGAAGAAGTAGCACTTTTGTTTATAGTATATTCAGACAACCATGTTTCTGTCTTCAGTAACTATACTAAAGCCAGTTAATCTTAATTTAATTATGCTATGTAAAAAAAATCAGTTAATCTTAATTTATTTTTTCAGTTCTTTAGGTATTGTAATTTTATACTATTTCGATCCCGCCAATTCTAATAATATTTATCCTCCAAGCTTATCTAGAGAATGGGGGGGTTTTTACTGTGCGGGATGTGGAATGTTTAGGGCAATGCATCAATTACTACATGGAAACTGGCAATCGGCATTAAGATTGAATCCACTATTAATCATCTGTTTACCTTATTTCGCTTACTGGATTACTCCTTATTTTTTGCAGCATTTTTACAACATCAATTTGTACAGGGTCGAACATAAAAAAGGTCAGCTAATATTGATCGCAACTATTAGTTTGATCTATGGCATATTAAGAAACAGTCAGATCCCTGCTTTATCTTGGTTAGTACCGCCTAATTAAGCGAGTTTAAAAGACGATCGCCATTTCACTACTCACTCTTGTTTAAATCGAGAACAAAATTACGTTCGATCCTGAAGAATATTTTTTTCGAGCAAAAACATATTAGCTACATTGAAAGCCCATATAACCAAACTTTATTGCAAAGATTGCTCAAAAAACTTATTATTGTCAATAAGCAGCAATTAATTGATAAAAGACTGGTATGGCTAATTATACAGCATCTTCTTTAAAAGCCGAACTCAATTCTAGAGGTTGGCGCATGACACCTCAAAGAGAGAAAATTTTGCATGTGTTCCAAAACTTGTCAAAGGGAGATCATTTAAGCGCCGAAGAACTACATGACTTACTGAAGCAAAAAGGTGAATCTATTAGTCTTTCTACCATTTATCGCAGCGTCAAGTTAATGGCTCGAATGGGTATTTTACGGGAGTTGGAGTTGGCAGAAGGACACAAGCATTATGAGTTGAACCAACCCTATCCTCATCATCATCATCACGTAGTCTGTATTCAGTGCAATAATACAATTGAATTTAGAGATGATACCATTTTAAAACATAGTTTGAAACAGTGTAAGAAAGAAGGTTTTCAGCTAATTGATTGCCAGCTCACCGTAATGACTATTTGTCCTGAAGCTATTCGCAAGGGTTGGCCGTCAGCGTTACCTACAGATTGGTGTTGTACTCGGGTAATCTCTGAAAGAGAAACTAAGAAAATAACTCAGTAATTAAATATTTTGTTGATCGATCGCAAACTCCAGCGCTTTTTGCTTCATTAGCTGAAAAATATTAAAGAAGCCGTTAGCGCGAGAAGGAGTAAGGCTAACTTTTAAACCCGTATCTTCAATAAAATCAGGCTTAATCTGAGCAATTTCTTCTGGAGGTAGGTTATCTAAGCCTTCAATCAGAAATGCTACCAAACCTTTGACCAACTGAGCATCAGAATCTCCTTGATAATGCACTCTGCCATCTTCAAGACTGGCAGTAATGTATACCTGAGAAACACATCCCTTAACCTTGTTGTCTTCAGTCTTAGCCGATTCTGGGATGGCAGGTAGCTTTTGAGCATACCAAAGTAACTGCTTGTATTTCTGCTTGGGGTCGGAACGACGTTGGAAACGTTCAACAATCTTAGCTAGTTTGGGCGGTAGAAACGTTTCTGTTGATGACATAGACAATTACCAATTGATCGGAGGCTATCGATGGAGTTAATGACAGGGTAAAAATTGCGATCGCCAGGGGAATAGTGAGCAATCACTCATATTACGTTCTCTTAATACTTTAACAAAAGTCATCCTCTTAATTTTTATTTTGCTTAATCTGTCCCTCATATCAGATAAACTTTATCTGGAGAGTCACAGGCAGTCACGAGGTTTTAACAAAGTGAAAAGAGTATTAGGTATAATTCTTGGAGGTGGGGCAGGAACACGTTTGTATCCCCTGACCAAATTGAGGGCAAAACCCGCAGTACCCCTAGCCAGTAAATATCGTTTAATTGACATTCCCGTTAGTAACTGTATAAATTCTGAGATTCTCAAGATATATGTTCTGACTCAGTTTAATTCTGCTTCCTTAAATCGCCATTTAAATCGAAGCTACAATTTTTCGGGATTTAGGGAAGGATTTGTCGAAGTGCTTTCGGCACAGCAGACTAAGGATAATTCAGGTTGGTTCCAGGGAACGGCGGATGCGGTTCGTCAATACATTGATTCGATTAAAGCTTGGGATGTTGATGAAGTAATTATTCTGTCAGGGGATCATCTATATCGGATGGACTACTCTAGATTTATCCAGCATCATCGAGATACCAATGCCGATATTACCCTGTCGGTAGTGCCAATTGATGATAAGAGAGCTTCTAGCTTTGGTTTAATGAAAATCGATAACCAAGGCAGAATTATTGACTTTGCTGAGAAGCCGAAAGGGGAAGACTTAAAAAAAATGCAGGTAGACACGACTGTATTAGGCTTAACAGCAGAAAAAGCCCAACAAAGTCCATATATAGCTTCAATGGGAATTTATGTGTTCAAAAAAGATGTCTTAATCCATCTATTAGAAAAACATGCCGACCAAACTGACTTTGGTAACGAGATTATACCAGGAGCAGCCAAAGACCATAATCTCCAGGCATATTTGTTTAAAGGTTATTGGGAAGATATTGGCACCATTGAATCCTTTTATGAAGCAAATTTGGCGCTGACAAAGCAGCCACAGCCTGACTTTAGCTTCTACGATGAAAAAGCTCCCATTTACACGCGATCGCGTTATTTGCCGCCAACCAAGCTCCTAGACTGTCAGGTAAGTGAATCAATGATTGGGGAAGGATGTATTTTGAAAAATTGTCAGATCAATCATTCTGTAATTGGGGTCAGAACTCGGATCGAAGCCAACTGCACTATCGAAGATAGTCTGATTATGGGGGCTGATTTCTATGAGCCTTTTGCGGAAAGAAATTCTGGCATGCAAAATGGTGGAATACCCGTCGGTATTGGCGAAGGTTCAACAATCCGTCATGCGATCGTCGATAAGAATGCGCGCATTGGTCGCAATGTCCAAATTCTTAACAAGGATCGAGTCGAAGAGTCTCAAAAAGAAGACGAAGGATTCTATATTCGTAGTGGAATCGTAGTTATTTTAAAGAATGCTAGTATTTCTGACAACACAGTAATCTAAAGCATTAAAAAATTTTGAGATCAGCTTTTAAAGAAGTCAATTTTACTAAGGTTAGATTTCGCGAAATCTAACCTTAAGATTAGAATTTACCAAAAATTTGTTCAATTGTTGAGGGTGCAGTTATATTTGCTGCGCCCTTTATTAATCGGCAAAATCGACAAAATAGCATTCCGCTCAAGCAAATAATTAAAGTAGACTAAAGCAAAACTGACTAAGCAATAATTTCCAATGTCTTCTAATGAATTTAAAGATTACTACGCCATATTAGGAGTTAAGAAAATGGCTGATAGTGACGAAATAAAACAGAAATTTCGTAAACTAGCTTTGAAGTATCATCCAGACCGCAACCAAGGTAATAAGGCCGCAGAAGCAAAATTCAAAGAAATTAGCGAAGCTTATGATGTTTTGTACGATCGAGATAAAAGAGCTAGATACGATCGCTTTGGGAAATATTGGCAACAAAGTGGTAGCACTGAATACTCTACTAAAAATACCAGCAATAGAACTAGCAACCCAAAGTCTGACTTTAATAGTGCAGATTTTAGTCAATACGGCAATTTTGAAGAATTTATCAATGAGCTGTTAGGTCGTTTTTCTACTCCAGGAGATAGCAGTGCGTACAGCAAGCCGAATCCGCAAAACTATTCGACTAAAACTTCTAACAAGACTAGTTTCCAAGATTTTAGTGGATTTGAACAGAACTCAACCAGCGTTAATAGCGAAGCCAACATCAGTTTAACTTATGCTGAAGCTTTTCAAGGTACCATTAAACGCCTCAGTATTGGCGCAGAAACATTAGAGGTTCGTATTCCTGCTGGAGCAAAACCTGGTTCTCGTATTCGTATCGCGGGCAAAGGACAAGCTAGTTACGGTCAATCAAGAGGGGATCTTTATCTTAATATTCAATTAAACCCTCATGCTTTTTTTTATTTTGAGGGGGATGATTTAGCTTGTGAAGTACCTATCGCTCCCGATGAAGCCGTGCTAGGCTCATCAATTAGTATTCCTACTCCTGATGGTCGGGTTAATATGAAAATCCCTGCGGGAATCAGTTCGGGTCAGGTATTGCGTTTGCGAGGTAAAGGCTGGTCTTCTCCCAAAGAAGAACGTTCAGATCAGCTAGTCAAGATTGTCATTGCAACCCCACAGCAAATTAGTTCAGCAGAAAAAGAATATTACGAAAAAATTCGCGCTTTGCGTGCAAATCCTCGTCAAAGTTTGCAGAATATTAACCTTTAATAATCAGTCAACAGGTAACAGAGATTATCTAGATTATCTATTTTTGTTTTCCTGGCAGGTTGCGAGGAGGTGTTTCTTTACCTTGATAAAATTTCTGTTCTAATTGATTGAGCTGCCACCAGATTAGGCTAGAAACAATTAAAGTTGCCGATAGACTAACGGTAATCCAGGTAGAAGAAATATTGAAAAATAAAGCTATCAAGGGAATAGTGGCACAGGTTAAAATTGATAAGGCGATCGCGATCGCCTCGATCTTTTTGATTGTATTCAAAGCCTGACTACAGCTAGCGCAGTTTTTTGTATGAGAATCAAAGCGATCTAACAATTGTTCTTTCGGCAAGGCTGGGGGCAAATTGTGATTGGGAAAAGGATCTGCGTGATATAAATTTACCCACTGACGTAACTCCGAAACATATAAATCTGCTTTAGTAGGCAGGTAAAAAGCCTGATTATATTTCTCGATTCCACCTAACTCTGCCAAATAACGCTCTTGATGATGGAGAAAAATCTGATCGTCTTCTAAAACTCCATTTTGATTGAGGTGAGAATACCAGGTAGGAGCAAGCTGGATGAAAAAGCGAGGCAAGGGAGCAGAAAACTTAAAGGGAAAACGCGCAAACAGCCGACACTTGCCTTTACTAATCGGAGTTGCATACACCACCGTTAGAGTCCGCCCAAACTGCTTGGAAGTCAGATCGTGCCAGACTAAAGATGGCGCAGCAAAAGTTGTGTACTGAGTGCCTAACTGTCCCTTCCGAGGTCCTTCTTGCCAAACACCTTTAAATCCTTGCTTTCCTGACTCAGTAATTTCTAATTCTAAGGGAGCAACGTTAGAACGATTGCCGACAGTCTTGTGATGAGTATAGGGAATATGACTAGCGTCAATTACGTTTTCCAATAGGGTTAGAGCATCGTAGGGAAGATCGCGGAATATATTTAAACACACCCAGGCATCAGGATCGACCGATAAAGGTTCAATAATTGGCATGGGAGTCCGATCCGCATTCTCTTTTACTCCAGGATAGACAAATAATAGTCCTTGAGCGATCGCAGTTGGATAAGCAGTAACACAGGCTCGCTCAGAAGTATGTGCCTTGCCCCCCGCTGGCTGTTGCGGAATCACCTCACAATTACCCGCTCCTGAAAAAGCCCAGCCATGATAAGGACATTCTAGTAACCCTGCTTCATTTACTCTCCCCTCGCTCAAAGGTGCCAGACGATGAGGACATTTGTCTTCAAATACGCGCCAGATATTTTCTAAGTGATCCCACCAGATTACTAAATCTCTATCCAATAAAGTAAATCGCGACAGCTTACTTTTAGCTAAATCATCAACATAATAAATGGGATACCATGCTTCAAAAGGATCGAAAATGGTTGGTTCGCTACCGCCAGGTAAGATTGCTGTGGTTCGGTCGTCGCTGGTGATTGTCATATCCTGCTTGTTTTCAATCATTTATTCTTGTAAATAATTGTTACACAAGATTTTTGATTCAACTTGGATTTTGAGTCTCACTACCCATGATAAATTTCTCCATCGTGTCAACAATCTGATAATTAGGGAAATTGCGATCGCTTTTCTGCTGAAACTCTCAAATATATCCTTCCAGGGTCAAATACAGGTTGAATTAGAATCTGCCTGTCCTGCAATTAATTCAATTTTTTGAGTTAGAAAAGAGACGACAAAATCCATAAAAGTGCGAATGCGCGTAACATATCTTAGATCTTCGTGAGTCAAAATCCACAAATCTTTTTCTAATTCGGGAATTGGCAAACTAACGCGAACAAGATTAGGATCGCGATCGCCTAAATAGCAAGATAATAAAGCTAATCCCGCATTTTCTCTAACCGCTGCAAGTATACCCATACAGCTATTAAAGCGATACTGGAACTTAACACTTGGTACATTCTGTTTTAACCAACTAGCAGTAGCGGAGTCAATTACAGTCTCGTCAAAACCAATCCAGTCATGATGGTTTAAGTTACTCAAATTAGGATGAGTTTTAAGATATTCCTCTGAGCCGTAAACCGCAATAGCAACCTGTGAAATTCTTCGTCCTACCAACGTTTCTAAAGGCTGCTTTGTCGCGCGAATCGCTATATCAGCATCGCGCTTAGTTAAATTCAACATATCCTTAGAAATTAATATTTCTAGTTCTATTTCAGGATATGCCAGACGAAATTTAGCTAGACAGGGAGCTAAAAGCTTGACCAGTAAAGCGTCAGCCATCGTTACTCTAATTGTGCCACTAGGTCGCAAATCCTGTCCGCTAATACGCCGATCTAACGCCGAAATATCAGCTTCAATACGCTCGGCTGTTTTACAAAAATCTTCACCTGGTGTCGTCATTACGTAACCACTAGGCAATCTTTCAAACAGTCTTACACCCAGGTTTTTTTCCAAAGTATTTAATCGTCGAAATACGGTTGATTGATGCACCTGAAGGTGTTTTGCTGCATCAGCTACATTTCCCAAATCGGCGATCGCTTTGACGTATCTAAGGTCGTTCCAATCCATTTCGCAATTTTGCAATTCCGTCTCGTATTAATACTTATCTTACTCTTAATTTTGCGAGTTAGGATGAATATAACCAAAGTGCTTTGAAATTAGGAGACTTGAAAATGACAGAATTACAGGGAAAAAACGCCTTTGTCAGTGGTGGTACTCGCGGAATTGGCGCAGCAATTGTTGAGAAAATGGCAAATGAGGGAGTAAATGTAGCATTTACTTACTATAAGTCTCAAGATGAAGCTCATGCTATGGCTCAGAAGATTGAAGCTAAAGGAGTTAAAGGATCTGGTTCTAACGGATTTTGTGGGTAGTATAAATACTCAGGATAATTGAGCTTGAATGACAAACGAAATCTAATTGAGTAAAGTCAACAGGCACGATCATTGACTTTTAGTCCAAATTCAAGCATGGCAGTTTCTATCAGAGGAGATAAAAGCATTTGTTTACCCGTTAGCAGTGAAGGGCAATATCGACAACTAATCACTAATAACCCCAATTTTAGAGCTTATCTACTGCAACTTTATACTAAGTATCCAGAAATTTTGACCGCAGAAATGGACCAAGGCTTCTGCTTCCATGATTGGGTAGTCTCCAGTAAACAGCAACTCCCGATGCGCCGAATCAAACTGAAAGAAAACTCAGAGGTTTATCAATTGCGTCCTGACTTTATTATGCCCTATATGGTGGGAAAAACTTACGAAATAGAGAAGCCAATGTATTTAAGACAATTTGGCGTCCCCTTTGAGGCGATCGCTTACGTTTTCGGTCGTAATCCTATGTATTGGTATCGTATTTACCTCTCCCTAGGTCGAGCCTCTATTGTCGGAACCACAATCAAAGACCCTCAGAAACTGCCTCAACATCTGGTAGCCGATGAAAAACATACTTGGTTGGCGGGAAAAAGAGTTTATCTGCCGACTACTGTAGCATCTATGCTGTATTTTAGGAGTTAGTTTCACTGAGTCAGCTAGTGCTGAGGCTTTAACTAAAGGATATGGAGAATTTAAAACTGAAGCTCGTCTTCTCGACCCCAATTATAATCCAGTTACAGTCAATATAGATGCTTGGGACGGACGTCGCCGTTTACCGATCTTAATGGCTTCCGATACCATGAAAATTGGCTGCACAATTTGCTGATTGCTAGTTCGATGAACGGACGTAAAACGCTTCAAAGTAGTTGACCCACAAAATCCGTTAGAACCAGTAATTTACCAGGCGAGCGCAATTACCAAGTGAAACGCCAGCCTAGCTTTCACCGACAGGCAGACGAAATTACCGATTTGTTAAGAAACGCCTAAATTGAACAGGGAAATATTGCTAAGTTGGCTAAAAATCTTCAAGCAATGATTTTACATAATTTCAAGCTAGTTTGAGATTAGTTGTGATAACTTAAGACAGTCTCGATTTCTGCGGTTATATCACACTATTCAGTAAAGCAATATGGCACGTAGCTCGCTACAGTTAAACACCGAATGGATTCCCAAAGTAGAAGAATCTCTAGCAGTCAAAAAATTTACCCAACGCTCCATCGCCGAACGCTTGGAAATATCTCCTGCTTCAGTTTCCAAGTTTATTAACTGTAAACCAATTGCCCTAAATACTTTTATCCGTTTATGTCAAGAGCTAGATTTGGACTGGAATGGTGCCTCACAGCCAGAAAGAGAATGGAATGACGATATTGAAAGCTTCAGATTCAAACAGGAAGAATTTAAAGCAAATCCTGGTGGACAAATCCCTCCTGATGAAGTTGTTGGTCGAGAAGAATTAATTGACAGTCTTTGGGCGCGATTGAGACAGCAAAGCCTAATCTTTAGCGGGGAAAGAAGAATTGGTAAAAGCAGCATCCTCAAAAAAATGACTGCCGAAGCGGCCTCAGATATGTTGCCAATCTATCGAGATTTAGAAGGAATTAGAACGCCAATTGAGTTTGTCGAAGCGGTTTGGCAGGATACAGAGACATATTTGAGAGCAGAAGGTAAAGCCAGAAGAGTTAGAGAACATATCAGCCAGCTAACTGGCAGTTATTTTGATGGCTATCAGTTTCCTGAAGCAGCAGCAGCACATTGGAAAATTTTGCTCACCAGGACAATTGAAGATTTAGTCACGCTTCAGAATCAGCAAATCGTGTTGATTTGGGATGAAATGTCGCATATGTTGGGCAATTTCGACGATGAGGCGGCAATGGAAGTCTTAGACAGTTTGCGATCGCTACGGCAAACTTATCCTGATGTCCGCATGATATTTTCTGGCTCCATTGGTCTACATCATATTGTTAGAAACTTACAAAAGGCTGGATACAGCAACAATCCTACCAATGATATGTACCCCATCGAGGGTCAGCCACTGGCTTTAGAAGCAGCCACTCAATTAACCATGAATCTTTTGCAGGGTGAAGATATTCCCGTTGAGGATCTAGAACAAACTGCCGAACAAATCGCCGAAGCAGTGGACTACATCCCTTTTTATATTCATCATCTAATTAATCAATTTAAAGAACTAGAAACAGAAATTTCTGAGGAAGACATTTCGCAAACTGTTAACGATTGCTTGCGTAGCCCTGCCAATCTCTGGAAAATGGATCACTATCGCGAGCGCATCGATAACTATTATGGCGAAGAGCAAAAGCCTTACGCCCTGGAGATTCTAGACACCCTGTCCATCAATCCTCCCACAGATTTTACTAGATTATGGCAGTATCTCAAAAGCGATCCTGATACTAAAGATAAGGAAATGGCGCGTACAGTTTTGCGCTTATTGCTCAAAGATTACTATCTAGTCCAGGAAGATAATCTCTCAGGAACTATGTACACTTTTCGTTATCCCTTAGTTCAAAGATACTGGCAAATATCGAGAGGACTATAAATTGGTTAGCAGGTCAACGTTACACCGCCGTAAAACGACGGTGTCTGCGTTGACCGCCTTCCGCGATAAAAAAAATGCTCTAGAACATTAAAAACCAAGTGGACATTAATGTTAGACTAATCAAGCAGTATAAAAATTCACACAAATTCACACATTCAGGATTTCGGGTGTTTTTCAACCAAGAAAATGTCCCTGAATGGAGGATTAACCCGAATAAGGAGTAAAAAATAATATGCCAGTAGTTTCTCTTGCAGAACTTTTAGATTCTGGGGTTCACTTCGGACATCAAACCCGTCGTTGGAATCCCAGAATGTCCCAGTATATTTACACCGCTCGCAATGGTGTACATATCATTGACTTAGTGCAAACAGCACAGTTAATGGAAGAAGCCTATGAGTATATGCGTCTCTTCCGAACGGGGAATGAGAGTATTGTTTGTTGGTACTAAACGTCAAGCAGCGGGAATTATTGCCCAAGAAGCATCCCGTTGCGGAGCTTTCTACGTTAATCAAAGATGGTTAGGCGGCATGCTAACTAACTGGGAAACTATCAAAACCAGAGTGGAAAGACTCAAAGAATTAGAGGGTCTAGAAGAAAGCGGTGCTTTAGATAGAAGACCAAAGAAAGAGGCATCAGTATTACGTCGCGAGATGGCAAAACTACAGAAATATTTAGGCGGCATCAAGATGATGCGCAAAGTGCCAGATATTGTAGTTATTATCGATCAAAAGCGCGAACATAATGCGATCGCCGAATGTCAAAAACTAGGTATTCCCGTGGTTTCGCTGTTAGATACCAACTGCGATCCTTTGGTGGCAGATGTCGCAATTCCCGCTAACGATGATGCGATTCGCTCGATCAAGCTGATTGTTGGTAAGTTAGCTGATGCAATCTATGAAGGTCGTCATGGTCAAACAGATAATCAAGATGACTATGATGAACTGCAAGAAGGATTAGATACCCAAGAGGATTATCCTGGGGCAGAAGAAGAGCCTGAAGATAGAAGTAGAAGCATCTTCAGAGACTGATGCTGATAGTGAAGAATAGCGTCCTGAATTAGAGATTACTCCGTCGTCATTGACGGAGTTCGATCCGGGCGCGGATAATAAACATAATTTACCAAACATAATTTAAAATTATTTTGTCATCACTGAAATTAAATCAAATTAAAGCAAAAAGAATATGGCAGGCATATCAGCAAAAGTAGTTAAAGAACTCCGTGAAAAAACTGGCGCGGGGATGATGGATTGCAAAAAAGCATTGACAGAAAATGATGGCGACATGGAGAAATCCATTGAGTGGTTGCGTCAGAAAGGAACTATTTCTGCTGATAAGAAACAAGGTCGTGTAGCAGCAGAAGGATTAGTGGAAAGCTATATTCACACTGGTGGACGAATTGGGGTCTTGGTTGAAGTAAACTGCGAAACCGACTTTGTTGCTCGTCGAGAAGAGTTTCAAGAATTAGTTAAAAATATCGCAATGCAGATTGCCGCTTGTCCCAATGTGGAATTTGTTCGGGTAGATGATATTCCTGAAGCAACCGTAACCAAGGAAAAAGAGATTGAAATGGGTCGTGATGACCTAGATGGTAAACCAGATAATATCAAAGAAAAAATTGTTTCTGGTCGGATTGACAAGCGTCTGAATGAGATTGCTTTACTACCTCAACCCTATATTCGCGACCAAAGTATTACTGTTGAAGAGTTGGTTAAACAAAGCATTGCCAAATTAGGTGAAAACATTCAGGTGCGTCGCTTTGTTCGTTTCGTATTGGGAGAAGGAATTGAAAAAGAAGAAACTAACTTTGCTGATGAAGTAGCAGCTCAAACAGGTAAAAAATAATTAACTGCAACAAATTAGCCCAGCAAGACTAGTCGTACACTCCACTGAAATCCAGAATATTTTATCTGGTTAAATTGGTGTAGCTACGGCTTTTACTTTTAGCAACAGTATAGAATATGATCGACCAGCCACGTATTTAGGGGTTCTTCTATTTCTGAGCAACTGTCCGTGGGGATATCTAAACATTGGATGACAAAATCGATTCAGCAAGTTAAGCAAGACCTAATTAATTTAAAATCGACTGTAGCCGAAGCAGCTACTGAACTAGAAGAATTATATCGTAATTACCTAGAGCTACTGAGTCACTCATTAAAACAGCAGCTAGTATTGGCATGCTATCAAATTTGTACTCAGCTCTACCCCAAATCGTTTTTGAATCTGTCTTTGAGTGAAAAGCAAGAGTTACAGCAAAATCTCAGGCAGATTAGTCTTCAGGTAGAACCAGAGCTGATTAAAATTATTGAACAAAAGGAATTAGAGCCAGAACCCCAGGAACTCAATTTGATGGCGGAGTTAATCAAAAACTTACCCAAAACTAAACCAACCAAAGAAGATACAATACAAGACAAACTAGAAACTGAGACTCAAATCGATCTCGAATCAGTTAAGGCAGAATTAGAGCAAAAACTAGGGAGTGAATTTACCAGGATTGAATTTATTGAACTAGATGCTGTCTCCGAAGAAGATCTAGAACTCGAAACTCCTCCAGCAGAATCGGCAGAGGAGTCTAAAGAAGAAGCTGTAACAGAAAATATAGACTTCGAGAATCCTGAGCATCTAATTTTGTGGTACAAGCAAATTGAGCGCAGTGTAAAGCAAACTTTGGACGTTACCTCTCGCAGAGTTAATCAGCAGCTTCAGCAGGCTAAAATTGTGCCTAATCGTATTCCCCATAAGGTAATCGATCTGGCAATGCAGGCTGATTCTAGCAAGGGAGTCAGAAATATTTCCCAACAGCCTAATCTTCCTCATGTGCTTCGTTTGGCGATTGAGTCTAAGAAAGATAAAAAATCTAAATCTTCGATTGAACCCATGCAAATTAGTTTGTTGCGTTTACGACTTGCAGAGCTGGAGTTTGGCGATCACCAATTAAATGCCAACAGAGGCAAGATTCGGAATTTGATGGGCAAAATTAAAACACTCAATAGCAAGTATAAAGCGATTAAACAGGAAGAAGCTGTAATTGAGGCTCAAGCAGCTTGGCGTTCAAGCTGGTATGAAGATTGAAACAAACGGCAGTCTCAAGATATCTTCTATCTAAGAGAATTCTTAGATTGATATCTAGGGGAGTACCATTAAAAGCGATCGCTCTTTAGATGGATAGAATGAATCTAATCGGGAGAGCTAGAGGAGAAAAAAGACATGGTAAATAAATCATTTTTTCCTGACAATTAGCGGAAATGTAAAGAAAAGTGCCAGGTTATCAGTTAAGCTAATTAGTCTTTGCGACACTATAGATTAGTCCAGTGGGTACAACACAGAATATCTTGGGTTTGAAAGACATGGAATTAGCAGCAAGAGTTGATCGAGTATTACCATCTATTACCTTAGCAATCTCCGCCAAGGCAAAAGCCATGAAAGCAGAAGGAATTGATGTCTGTAGCTTTAGTGCAGGAGAACCAGACTTTCCCACCCCCAAGCATATTTGCGAAGCTGCTAAAACTGCCCTAGATGAAGGTAAAACCCGCTATGGTGCTGCGGTAGGAGAATTAAAGTTAAGACAGGCGATCGCCAATAAACTACAGCAAGATAATAATCTCAGCTACACACCAGAAAATATTATTGTCACCAACGGCGGCAAATTTTCCTTATATAATCTGATGCAGGTTTTAATCGAGTCTGGAGACGAGGTGATTATTCCCGCTCCCTACTGGTTAAGTTACCCAGAAATGGTTAAGTTGGCTGCTGGTACTCCTGTAATTGTTAATACCTCGGCGGAGAATAACTATAAAATCACCCCAGAAGAACTAGATAAAGCTATTACGCCCAAAACTAAGTTATTTGTCTTTAACTCACCCTCTAATCCCACAGGTGCAGTTTATCGTCCCAGCGAAGTTAGAGCCTTGGCAGAGGTGATTGTCGAACGGGATATTTTAGTGGTTGCCGATGAGATCTACGAAAAAATTCTTTATGATGACGCAGAGCATCTGAGTATTGGTTCGCTAGATGACGAGATATTTTCCCGTACTATTACCAGTAGTGGTTTTGCTAAGAGCCATTCTATGACTGGCTGGCGTGTGGGTTATGCCGCCGCCCCGATGGAGATTCTTAAAGCTATGGCGAAAATTCAAAGCCATAGTACATCTAATGTCTGCACCTTTGCCCAGTATGGCGCGATCGCCGCTTTAGAATCATCACAAGAATGTGTGCAGGAAATGCTTGATGCCTTTACTCAACGTAGAAGCTATATGTATCAAGCGATTAACGATATTCCTGTCTTAAGCTGTCCTAAGCCTGACGGTGCTTTTTATCTCTTTGTCGATATCTCTAAAACAGGTAAAAAATCTCTAGAATTTTGCGAAGAATTATTAGAAACTAAGCAGGTTGCTGCGGTTCCTGGTATCGCTTTTGGCATGGATGACTGTATCCGCTTTTCCTATGCTACCGACATAAATACTATTAAGGAAGGAATTAAAAGATTATCAGAATTTGTGAATCAATGATTAAATCATTGGTATTGCTAGATTAGCTAGTTTTTTGATCTCGTACTCTAAAATTACAGTATTAGTAATAATGAACTGGGTAATATGGGGTATGAATCTGCTGAATATAAGCTATTACCCGCAAGTTAACTGGAGTAGGCAATCGCCATTCAAGCCAATCTTGCCATTTAACCGCTGTTTAAGCTATGGCGATCGCTATTAAACGTTTTGCTTTCTCTGAATGTCCATAACCTGTGTCGTCTTCTAGAAATTCTGGAGAGTAAATCACCGAAATCATCGCTGTTTTAAGTTAGAGACTAGGGTTTATTTGTTTTAACCTCAAATATTTTTGGCAACTTGCGATCGCTTATTGGCAAAAATCTTGATACTACTCAGCCACAAGGCTAGAATGCGCGACAATAATACGCCAAGCACCGCTTGCAGAAATACTCCAAATCCGAGTGAAGCGAAAATTGCTGTCAGATGTAATACCCCCATAGCTACCTACCAAATGAACTAGGACAGTGACAATCGCCACATTTCCTCTGAATTGAATATGTCGCTCGGAAGGTGTTAACACTTCTATATCAAGCGTTCGAGATCGATGAGCATTGAGATCATCTTGTTTTCCCAGTATTTTACCGAGATGATTTGTAAAAATAAGTTCGGGTGCAAGCAATTCATCAAGTGTACTTACATCAGAATTGAGCATCGCTAATCTCAGCCGTTCTTCTGCTGCAATAATTTGTGTTTCAACTAGATTGCTCATGAAATATTTTGTATAGGTCGCATTGATGATCAGAATGTAGCTGTCAAGCACTGCGATCGCCCAACTATTTAATTAAATAAAAATTAAGACCTAAGACGATTTGTTGAGCAATTTTATAACTCACGTTCAGAAAAGCCTAGATCTGCCAAATTAATCGGGCGATCGCTTGTAAGATGTTGAGAGAAACGGATCTTACTGGCTATTTTATTTGTGACGCGAAGCTATATGCGAAGCGGGACGTGCCTCCAGGCACTAATCCTTTAGGGCTTGCACTAAAGCATATGCGAAGCGGCTACGTCCTCGAAGGAGGATATCCTTTAGGACTAGCTTTATGCAAAGCGGTATCCTTTGGGCGCGTCGCCCTCGAATGGGGGAATCCTTTAGGGCCACTCGCCCAGTCAAGAGCAAATTTCCCGACAGTGCCTCCTAAATTGATTCAATCAAACGTTTTCCGCCAATATCTTTGAGAAGATAACCCAAAGCTCTGTAATGGAGAGCATGAATAATAAAGTCGTCATCGTCAAAGGTAGTTAGGATGAGAATGGTAAGCTTTATCTACATTTGTCTAGCTAAAATAAATTACCTAATTCCTCATTTTCTAAAAAGTGGGGAATTTTTGGCATTGTTAATTATTTTATAAAGTAATTATTATTCGATAACCCGCGTCATAACTTTTTAGATTCAGAAGATGATCATATTTTTTTAACCAAGTATCATTCTTGAGATCCATTTTTAATCGCTTTATTCCTTGTTCTAATTCATTTATCGGCATTTTGGCAAAACTAGAAATATCTTGACGTACCGCTGGATCTAAATAAATAGTTTTCTATCGCAACTCAATAAGGAATGCCGAACTTTTACTCTAGCAAATCAACTTTAGAGATGAGATACACTATCAGTACATAGTACAATAGTGCGATCGGGAGAGAAACAGATGGCTAATTTTGAAGACGTTGCCAAAAAGGCTTTTTATATGGGGGTTGGTTTTGCTTCCTATGCCCAGGAAAAAGCCAACGATACCCTAAAAGATTTAAGAATTCAGGCGCAAAAGCTAGCTGAAGAAATGGCTGAACGAGGAGAAATGAGTACCGAAGAGGCACGTAAGTTTGTCGATGACCTTGTAGAACAGGCGCAGCAGGGAACTGTTAGCGGCAACAGTCAATCAGCAGATAGAGAACCTCGTCGGATTGAGATCGTTGATGAAGACCAACCGCCTCAAGCAGCCGCACCAGGCAAGCCAAAGAATAGTAGCGACGATTTGCGGCAGCAGGTAGAGTCACTACAGGAAGAATTGCGTCGGCTAAAGAATAAAATGTAAAGAAAATAGACTATTTGGACATATCCATTAACAAGATTAATTATGAACGATTGGCAAGACGAATGGTGGAAGCAGATCGAAAAAACCGCAGCCGATGTTGAGGAGTTTTTTACTGAGGTAGGAGATGTTGCAGAATCATTAGTAGACGAGGTAAGCGGAAACGTTGATTCTTTTCTCAAACATTTTCAATTGGATATTGTAGGAGAAGTAGATGGCTTTATTCAGGATTTTGTCGATGTAATTGTCACTACTAGCGATGAAATAGAAGCAGCCTTATCAGAAGATTGGGAAAATTTCATTGATGAAGATTTTACCAGCGTAAGTTACCACAAACCCTCGCCTCAAAGCCATCCTGCATGTATTGATTGTGCTAATTATCACGGGCAGGCGTATAACGGTAATTTATTGGTTTGTGCCATGCATCCTAACGGCTACGAAGCTAAAAGTTGTCCTGACTGGGAAAAAGAGTAATCGGCGATAAGTGAGTTTCAGCTATGACTCTTGATAATCAAAATATCTTCAAATATAAAACTTGACTAATTACTAATTATCTCCAACAAAAACTAAATTGCCCCGACTAATCTAAGCCAGGGCATTTCTGTTTTGTTTATATGAGGTTTTTAAATATCTAGCTAATTGTTAAGCTCAATTATGATGATAATCTGCTAACAGCGATAACTACTTGAAGATTCAAGCTTTTGCTTTGCCCGCATTCAAATTTAAAGCGATCGCACCGTTTCCAAGCCTAAGTATTTTAGCAGTCTGTCAATGTCAAAATGCTGTTCCATTAGATATTTTATTTGTTTTACTTTAATTGCTTCTTGAAGAGGAACTTTGCCAAAAGCGTTATCGACAACCTCTACGGTAGTCAAGGTATCCGTATCTACCGATAATACTGGTATCTCTAGGCTTTCAGCTCGCTCGATAATCAATTGCTTGGGGGGAATACGACCCGTAAGAATCAGACAGTGAGTGGAAGTTTCTAGAGCAGCCATTTGTAATTCTGCGCGATCTCCTCCTGTAATTACTGCCATATTTTCTCTCTGACGAAAATATCCCAAAGCAGAGTTGACGTTCATTGCACCAATACTTAGGGTTTCCACCATCCAGTCTAAATGTTCTGAGCAGCACAAAACTTCGGCATTTAGCCGCTTAGCAATTTCTCTGACGCTAACGCTATTGAGGATGCGATCTGTAGGTATCAGTCCTAAAACTGGAATTTGCTGATTCTCTAGATAAGGTTTAATTGTTGTCGTGGCGTTGGCTGATTCTGCGGGCGGAACATCATTGATGACGACTCCCAGTAGGCGATCGCCTAAAAACTTTTTCGCTGTTAACAAACTCCCAACTAAAAGCTGGGGATGATAACGAGCTACAAGCAAAATTGAGGCATTGATTGATTCGGCAATCTCTGGAACAGAAAGATTAAAAATACTGCCTTCCCAAAGATTGCTTGGTCCCTCTAAGAAAATTAAATCTCCATCAATCTGCTCGACATAAGTTTGCACTGCAGAACTGTAATCTCGCTCATCTTTACCTTGCAAACGCTGATTCATCAGATTACGGTCAAGAGACAGCAAGGGTGATTTTGCCTGATTTGGTAGTAAACCCAACGCATCTGCTAAAAATTTGGCATCTGCTGCTGAATCTTCAGACTTTTCTCTAAAATCGGTTGCTAATGGTTGACCATAGCCAATGGATATTTCTTTAGATTGAGCTAAAGCGCTTAACCCCAATATTGTTGCCGATTTACCGCAGTACGCCTCAGTTGAGGCGATCAGAAGATATTTAGCCGATGTAGCCACGCCGCACTCCTTGTTGATATTGTTTATTTTATTTTATTCAAAGCGCAGCAGTTTCCGATAAAAACCTCGGGGAAAATCTGTTGCCTTTGAACGCTTAAAGTTCATAATGACATCTATTAGATAATCAATAAACTCTGAGTTAGACAAAGTTACTTCATAGCTTAATTCTGCTTGTCCATCAAATTGTAAACGACAACGAGTTAACTCTGAGGGTAATTTTGATACATACCAACTAGCAACAAATGGAATGCCTTCTCCACCTTCGATTTGCCTCTCTCCTTCTAACGATGCTTCTCGGTAAAGAGCGATCGCATGGGGTAACCAACTATGTTTGTTTTTAGAATAATAAGGCACGTAGATAATGACATCTGCTTTACTTGCTGGCTTGATTTGTTCGATGGTAGACATAGATAAAAACCAGTAATTGTTCCAATTTAATATTTTTTAAGATCTTCTACTTTATAACATCAGTTTTTTCCGACCACCTCTATCAAACACAGAAGTCAGAATAAATGATTAGCTATCTTCGATACAAGGCAAACAAAATAGCCAAATAGCCAAAAAAAATGCTCCCCATTGCTGGAGAGCATTTTTCAATCAATTACAAAATTGTAATTAAGGTCAACTTAACCATTGATAGCAGGAGCGCTTATTGCTACAGGAGCTTGTTCGCCACTAGCTAAATCTAGAGGGAAGTTGTGTGCATTACGTTCGTGCATTACTTCAAAACCAAGGTTAGCTCGGTTTAAGAATGTCTGCCCAAGTGTTTACTACACGTCCTTGACTGTCCATTACGGACTGGTTGAAGTTAAATCCGTTGAGGTTGAACGCCATGGTGGAAATACCCATTGCTGTGAACCAGATGCCGATTACAGGCCATGCTCCTAAGAAGAAGTGTAGACTTCTGGAGTTGTTGAAGGAAGCATATTGGAAGATTAGACGACCGAAGTAGCCGTGGGCTGCAACGATGTTGTATGTTTCTTCTTCTTGTCCGAATTTGTAACCGTAGTTTTGTGATTCAGTTTCTGTTGTTTCACGAACCAGTGAAGAAGTTACCAGTGAACCGTGCATTGCACTGAACAATGAACCACCGAAGACACCTGCTACTCCCAACATGTGGAAGGGGTGCATCAAGATGTTGTGTTCAGCTTGGAAGACCAACATGAAGTTGAATGTTCCGCTGATTCCTAGAGGCATACCATCAGAGAATGAACCTTGACCCAAGGGGTAGATTAAGAATACTGCTGTTGCCGCTGATACTGGTGCTGAGTAGGCTACACAGATCCAAGGACGCATTCCTAAACGGAATGATAGTTCCCACTGACGACCGAGGTATGCGAATACGCCAATCAAGAAGTGGAAAATAATCAATTGGTAAGGACCACCGTTGTACAACCACTCATCAAGTGAAGCTGCTTCCCAAATGGGATAGAAGTGAAGACCAATTGCGTTAGAACTAGGTACTACTGCACCAGAGATGATGTTGTTGCCGTAGAGTAAAGAACCAGCTACGGGTTCGCGGATACCGTCAATATCAACTGGAGGTGCGGCGACGAAGGCGATTAGGAAACAAGTAGTTGCTGCTAGTAGTGTCGGGATCATCAAGACACCGAACCAACCGACATAGATGCGGTTGTTAGTGCTTGTTACCCACTGACAGAAATTTTCCCAAGCACCACGAGTTTCGCGTGTTTGTAAAGTAGTTGTCATGTGTTGTATAATTGCTGGTTATTTAGTTTTCTAGGTTCGTCCTATTACTAAGACTAGATTGGGAGACGGGATAAAATAATGTGTCTCTTTTATCTATGTAAACATACTAACTAACTTCTCAGCTTTTGTCAACTTTTGTAACAGCAACATTTGTTATCTCTGTCAAAAGTTTTACTTATATCGATAGTTTCAAATATTTCAGGCAAGTTCTCTGACATCGGCTACTTTACCTGTAACCGCTGCTGCTACTACCATTGCTGGACTCATAAGTAGAGTTCTACCTGTAGATGAACCTTGGCGACCTTTAAAATTACGATTTGAGGAAGAAGCACTGACTTGATCTCCTTCTAGCTTATCGGGATTCATGGCTAAACACATCGAGCAACCTGGTTCGCGCCATTCAAATCCAGCTTGTTTAAAAATCTTGTCTAAGCCTTCGGCTTCGGCTTCCTGTTTAACTCTTTCAGAGCCTGGGACAACAAAAGCTTTAATTGCTGATGCTACCTGATGACCCTGAGCTACCTTCGCTGCTTCTCGTAGATCGCTAATTCTGCCGTTGGTGCAACTACCTATAAAACAAATATCGACTTTAGTTCCTTTAAGAGGCTTGCCTGGAGTTAGCTTCATATATGTGTATGCTTCTTGAGCGATCGCCCGTTCTTCTAGAGGTAAATCATCTGCCAGGGGGATATTCTCGCTAATGCCCAATCCTTGTCCTGGCGTAATGCCCCAGGTAACGGTAGGTTCAATCTCAACAGCATCAAATTTAACTACATCATCGTAAATCGCCTGTTCATCACTGCGAATACTGCGCCACCAATTTACTGCCCGATCCCAGGCATCTTCTTGGGGAGCAAAGTCTCGACCCTTAAGATAAGCAAATGTTGTCTCGTCGGGATTAACATAACCGCAACGCGCACCACCTTCAATCGACATATTACAGACGGTCATACGTTCTTCCATTGACATAGCTTCAAAAGTAGAGCCAGCAAACTCGTAAGCATAACCGACACCAGCTTTAACCCCCAGCTTGCGGATAACATGCAGGATGACATCTTTGGCAAATACGCCATGAGGTAGCTTTCCGTTGATTTCGATCTTACGAACTTTGAGTTTAGCCAAAGCTAGGGTCTGGGAAGCTAAAACGTCTCTTACTTGGGATGTACCAATACCAAATGCGATCGCGCCAAATGCTCCGTGAGTAGAGGTATGAGAGTCACCGCAGGCTACAGTCATGCCTGGCTGAGTTAATCCTTGTTCGGGGGCAATTACGTGGACGATGCCCTGATTTCCTGAGCCGACATTATAAAATCTAATTCCACAATCCTTGGTATTCTGCTCTAATGCTTGGATCATTTCTTCGGCTAGCGCATCAGCAAAAGGTCGAGCTTGATTCTCCGTCGGCACAATATGGTCTACTGTAGCGACTGTTCTTTCAGGAAATAATACCTGTAGGTTTCTCTCTCGCAGCATCGCAAAAGCTTGAGGGCTAGTTACTTCGTGAATTAGATGTAAGCCAATAAAAAGCTGGGTTTGACCAGAGGGTAATGTTCCAACGGTATGTAAATCCCAAACCTTATCAAATAATGTTCCCTGACTCATATAACTATGCTGCTAATGCTACGGATAAAAGTATCTGTGATTTATTTTACAATTTTTGTTCCAAGACATTCTATTGAAAGCTAAATATTATTGTTGGTAAGTCACTGTGACTGTTGGTCAAGCTTTCTAAGTTTAATTTGAAGAGTAAAAAGCAGCACCCAGATTGTGAATGCTGCTTATTTTAAAACCACTGGAAAACCAGATTAACTAAGTGACGCAAGTTTATGCCAAAGATGCCATCTTGACATCGTTGTTAGCTAAAACATCCTGCAATTCATCTGCTTCGACTGTTTCTTTCTCAACTAACATTTCTGCTAATCGATCTAGTATATGACGATTTTCAGTTAAAACTTTTTTCGCACGACTGTAAGCCTGATCGACGTAATTACGAACTTCTTCATCGATCGCTGCTGCAGTTTCATTAGAGAAATCGCGATCAGAAGCAATATCACGACCCATGAAGACGTTACCATTTTGACGACCTAAAGCTACAGGTCCCAAGCGATCGCTCATGCCAAAACGAGTAATCATTTGACGAGCTACTCTGGTTACTTGTTGCAAGTCATTAGAAGCACCAGTAGTAACTTCTTCTTCACCGTAAATAATTTCTTCTGCAATACGACCGCCTAGAGCAACCGCCATTTGGTTTTGTAGATAAGAACGAGAATATAAACCAGACTCCATGCGGTCTTCGCTAGGAGTAAACCAGGTTAGACCACCGGCACGTCCACGAGGAATAATACTAATTTTTTGTACGGGGTCATAGTCAGGCATTAAAGCACCAACTAAAGCGTGACCAGCTTCGTGATAAGCCACTAATTCTTTACGTTTTTCGCTCATAACGCGGTTTTTCTTCTCAGGACCAGCCAAAACGCGATCGATCGCATCGTTAACTTCATCCATTGAAATTTCCGTTAGGCTGCGACGTGCAGCGAGAATTGCGGCTTCATTGAGTAAATTGGCTAAGTCTGCACCAGTAAAACCAGGAGTACGACGAGCAATTTTATTAAGATCCACGTCTTTAGCCAAAGTTTTGCCGCGAGCATGAACGTTCAGAATTTCTTGACGACCTGCGTAATCGGGGCGATCTACCACTACTTGACGATCAAAACGACCAGGACGCATTAATGCCGAATCAAGTACGTCGGGACGGTTAGTAGCCGCGATGATGATAATACCAGTATTGCCTTCAAAACCATCCATTTCGGTCAAGAGTTGGTTTAGGGTCTGTTCTCGCTCATCATTACCGCCACCAAGACCAGCACCACGTTGACGACCTACTGCATCAATCTCATCGATAAAGACGATACAGGGAGCATTGGCTTTTGCTTGTTCAAACAAATCACGGACGCGGGACGCACCGACACCGACAAACATCTCGACGAATTCTGAACCAGAAATACTAAAGAAAGGTACGCCAGCTTCACCAGCTACCGCTTTTGCTAATAATGTTTTACCTGTCCCTGGAGGACCAACTAAAAGCACACCTTTAGGAATTTTTGCCCCAATTGCCGTAAAGCGATCGGCGTTTTTAAGAAAGTCAACTACTTCGGTAAGTTCTAACTTAGCTTGTTCAATACCCGCTACATCACCAAAAGTAACTTGAGTTTTAGGTTCCATTTGCACTCTGGCTTTGGACTTACCAAAGTTCATTGCTTGAGAACCAGGACCACTCTGAGCTCTTCTCAAAAGGAAAAATAATCCTACTAATAGCAAGATGGGGAATAAAAGACTACTTAAAGCCCTAAATAACCAACCTTCATCATTTTGAGGACGAACAGCAATGTCTACACCATTTTCACTCAGGATATCAATTAGCTGTGGATCGTTAGGTAGATTAACTAGAATTGGCGTACCTTCTCGGTCGATTACCTGCGCTTGAGTGCGATCGGCACTAATTTTTACAGTTTCAACTTTATTATTTTGAACTTCGTCAATTAACCTGCTGTAAGGCCAAGTTTGACTAGCTTGGGGTTGTTTATCTAAAAATGCCGTACCCAAAGCAACTACTACAATAGCTAACAGAACATATAATCCTGCATTACGCCATTTTTTATTATTATCTTTGCTCACTCAGACAGCCTCCCTTAGCTGAAGATTAAGAAACTTTATGTTTATTTTAACGATTGTTACCTTATCTAACTCCCAAAATAATAAGGAGTAATCTCTAAACTAATACGGTGACGGATTTAACGCGCCGAGTATAGGTTAAAGTTAAGGCATACCACGATATATAATTGCTGTTTCATTTTAGCGTTGTTAACTTATGTTAACGTTTCTCAGGAAATATTTGCCAAATAATTTTTTACATTGGCTGAAAAATCGAGAACTTCCATTTGCTTAAGTTGAGAGAGGCAAGTAATATCTTGCCGAAATGAAGCCTAAAGCTATATTTTAATTATTGGTTTATTTTCGTCTGAAGATAAACCAGCAAAAAAACAGCAAATAGCGAGGCTTAAGCAGAATTTTTTCGACTAAATACCGCGCAGTGCTGCTTGTTTTCGCTGATACCTATTTAACCCAATGCTTCTCGTTTCGGGAGATAGGAACTTAGGAGCATGGAGAGATAATTAATCATTGTTGAAAAAAAACTTTGATATTTTTATATTTTTACGATTGAACTAAGCTCCATCCACGGCTGCATTTAACTTTACCTTGGATAACTGTATTGAGATACTGTAGCCTGATGCCATATTTACTACCAAGCTCATTGGCAGTGCAGTGTTCCGAAATATTTCGTTTTTCGTTTTTCCAACTATAGGTGTTTTGATAAAGATGTAAATCAGTTTGCTGACTAGATGACTGTGGTTTTGCTATGGGAGCAAACTCTGTGACTGATTCTTCTACTAAAATTACTTGAGCAACTAACTCACTAATTTCTACATTATTAGCTGCTAGATTTAGTCTTTTCATACCATCTTTTACACTGAGCTTTTTCATCCCAAATCTGCTTTTTGTTCCATCTGTAGAGAATATAATCGGATCTTGAATACCAGATTCTAATAGGCTTTTTGCTAGTTCGGGATTGCTATAATTTTCGGTTTGAACCAAAAGAATTAGATCTTTTAAAGCAGCTTGATAGGTAATTTTTTTCATGATTAACTTTAGTTATGTCGCTGTTAATTGGAAGAACATCAATCAGAAATGAACTCAGACAGTGTTCAGTAAACTTAGGGGGATTATTTTCTCTATAGCAACTAATTAAATTGAGGTTTTGATAAAAAATATTAGCAGCCAGATAGCAAGAAATAATTTAATGATCGGTTAAGGTCTGAGGCAATCTTACTAATTTGCGTAAAACTGTATAGTTCGAGAAAATTCTAAGTATAAACTCTTTGCCTTAGATGGGGGATTGACTCATACATTGTATTCATCTGCGAGATTTTACTCATCAGTATTTTTACTGATTTTCGATGGTCTTAGAGCGAGATTAAAAATAATCGAATCTAAGATTTTGTAAAATACTGATTTATATTTTTAATGAAAAGTTAGTATTCCTAGTGTCGTTGCCTATTAGTGAACTTTTTTCGCTCTAAAACTAATTTGAGTTTGGTTAAGTCTTGAGGTTTCATTCAAAACGCGATGTTGCAGGTGCTGTTGTATTCTTATTTTACAATATTAAAAGCCGTAAAATAAAATCAATTTTATTTAGTTTGAAAATAAACAATATCCAATCTAAATTTTGAGAGTGGTAATTAGAAGATTAATCTTAAATTTAGCTGCAAATCCTTAATTTTGTCGTTCTGAAGCTATAAACAATTATTTTTTAGCTTGTAGAAATAAATCAGCGATCGCGTATTTTTACGGCTGGATAATCACGGAGACAATTGATAATTTGCTTTTAGTTTGGCATTTAATGCCCGCTTATTCAAAGGCAGCCTGTAAATAATGTTCAATAGTTATTTGATAATGATTTAGAGTTATAGTCTGACCAATCTTTAGACAGTCGATCTCTTGTAAAGCGGCAGGAACAGGAATCTCTTGATTGCAGCTTCGATAACTGACCAATCCAACATCAAAACGGCAGGGCAAATCTGCTAGATTAGGAAACTTGGCTAAAAACAGAGATGCTGCCTGAAGAATTTTTTCCTGTTTCGTGTAGTCAATAGCTAATAAGCCATTTTCATCCCAGTTTTTATAACTGCGAGTTTTCACTTCGACAAAAGCGATCGCCTGGGTTGATTTATTCTGGGCAACAAGGTCAATTTCTCCCCAGCGACAACGCCAGTTTTGCTCCAACAACTCGTAATTTTGTAGCTGCAACCATCGTCCGACTAACTGTTCTCCTAAATCGCCTATTTTTTTCATCAAATAAAATTCTGCTCAAGATACCTTGGTTAACTCGATCTAGCTTATGGACTATGGCGACCAAAAATACTGTCTGTTTCGCTACAGTTTAGAATAACCACTTAGGAGAAGTTGAAGAGGTAATATAACAGTCTTAAAGGTCAACCACACATGAGCGGGAAGAGAATTTTTAATCACGATATCATGCACTGCACCCATGATGCCGTAGTTGGCAATTACCTCTATTCTGGTAGAGTATTGGGCATGAGTGAACCTAACGACTTGGTTCAGTTACACCCTGAATTGCAAACTCAATGGACAGCAATAACCGCTCACTATGGCAAGATTGGCTTGAGTCACAGCCAAAATCCAATTTGGGACACCTCTTTTGAAACATTAAAACAGTATCGAGATTATGAGCCATCAGTATTTATTTTTGGCGATTTTATCAACGAGTCTGAGGCAGATAATAATTGGTTTCAAGATCGTACTCAAGATTGGCAGGATGTAGTTGAGTTTATTAATTCTAAGAATAACTTTATCAGTCTAGCAGAGGAGCTAAAGGTTAGTATTCCTCGGACTCTTTGTGCTGAAAATCAGACACAGCTTAAAAATCATCATGACATTCCCTATCCTTGTTATCTCAAGCCTGCGGTTTCAGTAGACGGTGTAGGTATTTATCGCTGTGCCGATCGAACAGAGCTATATGATGCCTTAACTAAGTTGGATGACCATACGCCTGTACAAGTACAGCAAGAAATAGTAGCTGATAAATTTCTCAACTTGCAGTACGAGATAAAAGAAAAAGAGGTCAAGCCTCTGGCTGCTACGGAACAAATATTAGATGGTTTTGCTCACCAGGGTAATCGCTACCCTACAGCCTATCAGCCATGGGAATTAGTCGAGCCAATGGCACTATGGATGATGCAAAAGGGAATGAAAGGCATATTTGCTTTTGATGTGGCTGTAGTAGACAAGGAGAATCAGCAAGATTACTTTGCGATCGAATGTAATCCCAGATTTAATGGTGCTTCCTATCCTACGGGAATTGCTCAAAAACTTAATATTGGAAGCTGGTCAAGCGACAATTTTACCACGAAATATCGTTCCTTAGATGAGATTGATTTGGGCGAGTTGGTATACAATCCCACGAATAAAACAGGAGTAATTATTTATAATTGGGGTAGTGTTTTAGTGGGAAAAATAGGAGTGCTACTTGCAGGTTCAATCACTCAGCAAGATGAACTGAGAAAATGTTTGCAACAAAGATTGGCATAATTTTTAAACCATAAAAACAACTAATTGATGCTGTCCTCAGGATCTTGATACTTTTTGATTTCAGTCATATTCAGTTCGCTCCATTAGACATCTCGAAAATGCTTTAACTATTAATTATTGGAGATGTCTAATCCTGTTTTACTCGTCTTTCGACCTCTATATTAGGGCAACATTATTATTAATGGTAATTATAACCAGAATACAGGTAAGCAAGCAGGCGATCGCATCAGGTAATGCTCAATTAGTTTCCCAAGGAAAATTAAGGATTAACTAATTGAGTTGCCCAAGACAAATCTTCTTCTAACTTATAGATACGACGTTGTTGTGGATCGCTTTTAAGTTGAAGGTAGTCTATTTTTTGCGGTATTAGCAACAGCAAACAGAAAGTATCTAAAGGAAAATTGGGATCGGGTGAATCGACATCAAAAGCTGACTTATCAGCTGCGGGTTGTCCTGGATCTGCCCAAGCAAACTGCGATCGCGCAGAATCTGAAATATCATGCCAAGTAGCTTGACGCGCTTTTTGTAAGTCTGTATTCGTATCTTTAGCGGTAATTAAACTTAGATTTCCTGAAAGCCGAAACTGTTCGCGAGTTTTGGTAAAATACCAGCAGATTTCGCCAACTGCCTGATGTCTAATATCCTCAATTTTGGCAGTACGCAAATCAGTAATGATTTTTAGTGCATTGTGTAGTTCATTTTGCTCATCATCTAAAAAGCCACGAAAAACTACTGTGCGATTAACAGGATAGCCTTCTGGGGTGACTGTAGCCAACTGGAAATAACGGGAATGAGGTTTAGAACGATTGCGATGAATGGCGCTAGATAAAGGCGATCGCCAGGGAGCAAGCATATACAGTGATCGGTATTTAGTAATCAGTAATTACTTTAACCTGCTGATAAATAAAAGCGGTAAAAACCCAACAAGTAAAACAGATCGACCGCAATGACAATTCCTTTTGTCCAAGGAGAGTTTAGCAGACCGAATACAGTGGGGTTTGCTCCTATTACTAACACCATCTCAATCAGCGCCACAACTCTACCGTAGTGGTTATTGTCCCAGTAAGAAAACGGACTAATAAAGCGATAGTTGGAAAAGGGGAAGAAATGGCGATGAGCATCATCGTTGTGAACGGGTAAATCTAAGAGAGAGTGACATACCATGCTGATGCACAAGATCGTGCCTGGTTTCCAGTCAAGGCGATAAAAAATAGCTGTCCCAATTAATGCCAGGGGGATGGAGTGAAATAGCGCCACTAAGTTTTGCCAAAAGGGTTCGTAATAGGCTTCTAACCAAATCTTTGGCGCAGGGATTTTATAAATGTATTTGGCGACAAAATAAAAGACAAATATTGGTAAGTCAGGCAGAACTGCCCCAGCTGCGATCGCCAAGTTAACGGTCGATAATGCCAAATTATGTTTTGGTGCGATCGCCCTCCCCAGCAAAGCTAAGTTAAGAATGTAATGACCAGGGGTATTCATGGCTTACTTGTAATAAATTACCGAGCAGCTAATCTAAAATCAGGCGTTTATAGTAGCTTAAATTTACCGCCAGAGTGAACCAGAATTATACCAGTACGACCTGTTACCAGCCAGAAAATGGCTCTGGCACCGTCGCGAAAGGTTTTCTCGATTGGTTCGGGGGGATTATTAGAAGGAACTGAGATTGGTTGATAGTCAATTCCTCGACTGCCAAAGACGATATCACCAATAATTTTAGCTCGCTTCATATGATTTTCTGAGGTAATCAGATATACGCTGTCTATACCTTTGGCCTGGAGATCGTCTACTAAAGTAGTAAAGTTGGTAACTGTATCGCTAGCCCGATAGTCAAAATGAAGGCGATCTCTGGCAATACCTTCTTTGGCAAAAATTTTTTGCGCATATTCTTGGGGACTCCCAGAAGAAATCCAAATTGGTAGCTGCGGATTTTGCTGTGCTAATTGTGCCGCATATCGCTCTCGCTCTTCGTGTCCCCCCAGCACTAACAAAGCCTCTGGATTAGAAGGGACGTTGCTGCTAGGCTTAAATCCAACGCAAAGAGATGTTGCGACGATGGATAGAAACAACAAGTATTTAAACTTGCTGGTAGGATTGAGATTAACTAAATCGGATTCGGCTCTTGGTAGAAAGCGTAAGAACATATTATTGTATGTTGATTTCTAAATTAACTCAAAAAATTGAACTCAGATCGCTTATGACAGTCGCAACCAAGATGCGATCGCCAAGATGGATGGCTTTTCTAGAAACCTAATCCATTGTAGATAGCCTTTTTTAAAATGTCTCTATAACTAACTGAGAATAGTTTTGCTGCTTAAGCGTAGATTTTTAATAAAAACCTTAATCATAAATAATAAACAATAGGGGTACAGATTTTGTTACTCTTAAATACGCTGTATCTTACTTATTACTTAGCTATCAGGCATGAGAACTAATTACTGTGGCGAATTACGAGCCGAACATATCGACCAACCTGTTACGATCTTTGGCTGGGTCGATCGTCGTCGTGATCATGGAGGAGTAATATTTATTGATTTACGCGATCGCACTGGGACAGTTCAAATTGTCAGCGATCCCCAACGTACCCCAGAGTCTTATGCTGATGCATCATCTTTACGGAGTGAATATGTAGTTAAAGCGGTGGGCAAAGTAAGCCAGCGTCCACCAGAGTCTCTTAACGAGCGCTTACCTACGGGACAGGTAGAAATCTATGCCGAATCCATTGAAGTTCTCAATGCCGTTAACAAACAGCTTCCGTTCCAGGTTTCTACTGCCGATCACGAAAATGTCGGGGAGAAACTTCGCCTCAAACATCGCTATTTAGACCTAAGACGCGATCGCATGGCCAAAAATCTTCAGCTACGCCATCAAGTAGTAAAAGCAATGCGTCGTTTCCTAGAGGATGAAGAAAACTTTATCGAAGTGGAAACGCCGATTCTGACTCGTTCGACTCCTGAAGGAGCGAGGGATTATCTAGTACCTTCTCGGGTGAATCCTGGAAACTGGTATGCCCTGCCTCAATCTCCCCAGTTAATCAAACAAATATTAATGGTATCGGGATGCGATCGCTACTATCAAATTGCCCGTTGCTTTCGCGATGAAGATTTGCGCGCCGATCGCCAGCCAGAATTTACTCAACTAGATATGGAAATGAGCTTTATGTCTCAAGATGAGATTATTGCTCTCAACGAGTCTTTGATCTCTCATATCTTTAGGACGGTCAAAAATATCGATATTCCTCTCCCGCTGCCTCGTATTACCTATGCTGATGCCATGGCGCGTTACGGTACAGATCGACCAGATACCCGCTTTGAAATGGAATTAGTGGATGTATCCGATATTGTGCAAGACTCTGGTTTCAAAGTTTTCTCTGGTGCAGTCAAAAGCGGCGGACAGGTAAAAGTATTGCCCATACCTAACGGTAATGATGCCATTTCCAATGTGCGGATTAAACCCAAAGGAGACATTTTTAACGAAGCCGTTGCCGCAGGGGCAAAAGGAATTGCCTACATTCGGGTCAGAGAAAACAACGAAATTGACACTATTGGCGCAATTAAAGACAATCTCAATGAAGAGCAGAAACAAGAGCTATTAAGCCGTACTGGCGCACAACCAGGACATTTGCTACTCTTCGGTGCAGGAGATACTGCCACAGTCAATAAATCCTTAGATCGCTTGCGCTTATCGATCGCTCAAGAAATGGGATTAATCGATCGCGAAAAGGTAAATCTACTTTGGGTAACAGAATTTCCCATGTTCGAGTGGAACGCTGATGAAAAACGCTATGAAGCACTCCATCATCAATTTACCGCACCCTATCTTGAAGATAGAGATGACCTAACTACCGCTAGAGCGCAAGCCTATGACATGATCTATAACGGAATTGAAATAGGTGGGGGAAGTCTCAGAATTTATCAAAAAGAGCTGCAAGAAGAAGTTTTCCAAACGATTGGCTTATCTACCCAAGAAGCAGAGTCAAAATTTGGTTTTCTGCTAGAAGCTTTTGAATATGGCGCGCCTCCTCATGGTGGCATAGCCTTTGGCTTAGATCGTTTGGTGATGCTATTAGCAGGAGAAGAATCAATTCGCGATGTCATTGCCTTCCCCAAAACTCAACAGGCTGCTTGTCTACTAACTGATGCACCAAGCACAGTCGAGTCAAAACAGCTAAAAGAGCTAGAGGTAGCCTCGACCTACAAGCCGAAAAAAGACTAAAACGAATAGATGAACTTGGATATTTGCCAAAAGTTAAGCAGCAAAGAATCGGGAAGAGAAATTTTGAATTTATTTAAATTTAATAGTTTGACAGCAACTTATTCCTTATTCTTCATTCCTAAAAATGGTATTCTAATTACTAATATAAATGTATCAGAGAGCTTCTTTTAACTAGGCTTGAAAGCATATTTACATATTTAACTATGATTTTATTTTCTTGAGTTGAGCAAGAGTCTTATTAGTTTTGGATCAAAAGTTATGTCACCATCTGGGTTTAATCAAAACGAGCAATATAATGAGGAAACTTTAACGATTGTCGATGAGGATGGGCGATCGCTTCCTTGCTATATCGAACAGTCTTTGGAAATAGATGGTATGACCTATCTACTGTTGGTGCCAGCAGACATCCCCGTAATTATTATGGCAATCAATCAAGATAGCGATGAAGAGTTAGAAGCGGCAATGCTGGATGATGATGAGGCGATCGCCGAAATTTTTGACAATGCTAAAGCTGTTTTAGCCGAGCAGAATCTCTATCTCTATCATACTGCCTATACCTTAACGGCAACTGGTGAACTCCCGCCACTAGAGGAAGATCAGGTGTTAACTTTAGATGGTGGAGATGATGATGAGATCGAAGAAGAAGAACTGCAATCTTTGTGTTATTTCTATCATGCCGACCAAAAATATGGTATCTACACCCCTTTAACCCCTCTGCTGTTTTTCGCCAGATACGATCTAGAAAACCGTTTAGAATTGGTTTCACCAGACCAAGAAAATTTGATGCCTATTCTAGAGGAACTATTATCAGAAGAATAGTTGATAAATTTCGATAACCACGGACAGTTTTTAAAAACCAAGGTAAGATTAGACCCAGCTTAATTTTTCAAGTGAGTTATTGATGATTTTACCTAACCAGATCGATCTAGGATGACTATTCCCAAACAGCCTAAAAATAGACCAGTAGCCAGTAAAACAGGGATAAAAAGCCTGGCACTAAAGGCTATTCCCGCAGTCATTGGCGTTATGTTACTGCTTGGTTGGGCGGGATGGAAAAGTTTGATGGCTCCTGTCGTCTCTGAAAGTGATGGAGCAGGGTCAAAAGAGATCCGCTTTACTGTTAAGCCAGGAGTTTCAGGCAATGAAATCGGCGCGCAATTGGCTCAGGCAGGTTTGATCAAGTCTGTTAGCGGTTGGAAAGCTTGGACTAAGCTAAAACAAGTCACTGATTCTTCAGGGGGATTTAAGGCTGGTAGCTATGAAATATCTCCCCAAGAACCTTTAGCCGAAATCGCCAGCAAGATTTGGTCAGGGAAAAATAGTGCAGATCGATTTCACTATTCCCGAAGGTTGGTCAACCATACAGATGGGAGAATATTTTGAGTCTTTAGGCTATTTTAGTGCGGCAGAGTTTGCAGCAGCGGTACGTAAGATTCCTTATGCAAAATATCCTTGGTTACCCCAGGATTTGCCAATTTTGGAAGGATTTCTGTATCCCGATACCTACAAAATATCCAGCGATCTGTCCAACGATCCTCAGGCAATAATTAATACGATGTTGACTCGTTTTGAACAGCTTGCTTTACCAGTATATAAAGCGGCAAAACCTGATATGAGCCTACTAGATTGGGTTAGTTTGAGCAGTATTGTCGAAAAAGAAGCCGTAATTGGCAAAGAACGCCCTTTAATTGCTGGAGTTTTTACCGCCAGACTTGAGCAGGGAATGAAACTTGAATCTGACCCGACAGTAGAATATGGCTTGGGTATTAGACAGACGGCTGACCAACCCTTAACCTATGCTCAAGTAGGAACTCCTTCTCCTTACAATACCTATATGAATACAGGTTTAACTCCTACTCCTATTGCGTCTCCTGGGATTGCTAGTCTTAAAGCTACTTTGAACCCAGACACCACTGACTATCTGTTCTTCGTCGCACGTTATGATGGTACTCATGTCTTCAGCAAAACTTTAAGTGAGCATGAAGCGGCAACTAGAGAGATTCGCCGTCAAAGAAATCAATAATTTTATATAATTTTATAATTTTATTCCCTTGCGGCTTTAAATCTCTTTTCATCTTTTAAACAATATGGATTTATTGCGATCGCTCCCGATTGGTTCATATCTAGAGCAACCTGTAACATGGCTACACAAGGTCGATCCGCGAGTAAAATTAGCTTGGCTAATGACTTTTTTAATTGCTCCTGTGCTGAGCAATCCCTGGTGGCGTATTGCCTTGGCTGGCTCGTTAATTTTGCTGACCATTACGGCGGGTATTCCCTTTAGAGTTTGGCGGAAACAGATTGGCTGGCTGTTGCTGCTATGTGTCTTCCTGTTCTTGTTTAGCAGTGTTGCGCCCGATACCTTGGCGGTTGAGCATCAAGTTAGAACCCCTCCATTTTGTCCAGATGTGGCTGATAGTGTGGCTGACAATGTAGCTAAAAATGCGCTAGATAATCAAGTTGCACCGTCAATTCCGTGTAAATTAACTTTACCCCAGCCAACGGACTACCGCTATGTTTACTTTGATCGGCCAAAGTTTTTTATCTTGCCTCGTCTAGTGGTTACTCGCCGTTCCTTAGATATTGCGGTGAGAATTTCTACTTTGATCTTCACTCTGATCTACAGTACTAGTCTATATCTTTTGACCACGGCTCCTGAAGAGATTACCGCAGGTTTAGAAGATATTATGAGTCCTCTGCGACGCTTAAATTTGCCGATTTCCGAAATCACTTTAACCCTGACGCTTTCTCTGCGTTTTATTCCTTTAGTTCTAGAAGAAGTACAAAATCTGGTGCGTTCAATTAGGACTAGAGCGATAGATTGGAAAAAATTAGGCTTACGCCGCAGTACTCAACTATGGCTGATTGTCTCGGAAAAACTGCTAGAAAACCTTTTGCTTCGAGCCGAACAAATCGCCACCGCCATGGATGTTCGAGGCTTCACTACTCCTAATGAACATAAAGTTCAATGGCATCAGTTGAGGCTGAAATGGCTTGATTGGCTTGCTTTAGGTATTTTAATTCCCTTTTGGTGCGCCCGCTGGTTTATCGGGGGAACTCACTAAGTATCGCTTTACTTAAGTCAAAAGTTGTTTCACTCATGCTTACCAAAGAAGTAATTCAGCCTTTAGAACCGTGGCACTGGCGATCGCTTTCGCTAGATAATCGTTCTGCTTCGGAAGTTTTTACTGCCTTATTTATTGATGAATCAATCGCTACACTCCTGGAAAGCCCTAGTGTAACAGATTCTGAACAGCCCGATCTAGCACGCTATTCGATCTGTGCTGGTTTGCCTCGAACTGTTTTAGGAAAACAAATGTTGTGGACTCCAGAGACAGGACAAATTTTTCCCTTCCTGCGATCGCTCTTAGAGCAGCCTACTGCTGATAACTCTCAGACTCCCGATCTGCCTTTTACTGGAGGCTGGCTAGGATGGTTAGGCTATGACCTTGCTTGGGAAATTGAACAATTACCCGAACTAAACCAAGATACCTTACCTTTTCCTGTAGCTTATTGGTACGAACCAGAATGTTTTGCTGTTTTAGATCACGCCGAACAAATTTTATGGCTAGCTGCTAGCAACTCGGCACAACTAGATCTTTTGGAGGTCAAACTTGCTTTACCTAATTCTCCCCAGGATAGTTCGCGGGATTCTTCTATCCCATCGGAAATTACTTTCCTAACTAACCAAGAACAATATCAAAACGCCGTCAAACAGGCAAAGCAACATATTCAAGCAGGGGATATTTTCCAGACCAATATATCTTTGAGGTTTAAAACGACTACAAATTCCGCTAGCTGGTCAATTTATCAACACCTCCAGTCAATCAATCCCTCTCCCTTTGCAAGCTATTGGCGATCGCCCTGGGGAGATGTAATTAGCTGTTCTCCCGAACGATTAGTGCAGCTAGAGGGTAACCTGGCGCAAACTAGACCCATTGCAGGAACAAGACCTAGAGGAGTAGATCAAAAGAGCGATCGCGCGTTGGCAGAGGAATTATTAGCGAACAATAAAGAACTTGCAGAACATATCATGCTGGTCGATCTAGAACGCAACGATCTCGGTCGAGTATGTCAGTGGGGTTCGGTAGAGGTGGACGAGCTATTAATTATTGAACGCTACAGTCATGTGATGCATTTGGTAAGCAACGTCAAAGGAATATTGCAGCCCGATTGCGACACAATAGATTTGATCAAAGGGATATTTCCTGGAGGAACAATCACGGGCTGTCCCAAAGTTCGCTGTATGGAAATTATTGAGGCTCTAGAACCATTTCGCCGTAGTCTATTTTATGGTTCTTGTGGCTATCTAGACCGACGAGGTAATTTAGATTTAAATATCCTAATTCGTACTTTACTCTACGTAAAATCTGCGGATTCAGTGGCTGAAGTCTACGGACAGGTAGGTGCGGGAATTGTTGCCGATAGCGATCCAGCAAAAGAATGGTATGAGTCTTTAAATAAAGCCGAGGCGCAGATTGCAGCTTTACAGGCAAAAATTTTTTGAAGGTGTAAAGGGGCGATCGCAGATAAAATCAAGATCTCTGTGCTAGTAGCTCTACAATTGCGCTTACTTTGGTATTTATGAAACAACGCATATGTCTCAAAATTGAAGGTGTCGTTCAAGGTGTGGGGTTTCGTCCTTTTGTTTATCAATTGGCAACAGAATTGAGTTTAACAGGATGGGTGAATAACTCCTGTGAGGGGGTGTTGATAGAAGTAGAAGGCGATCGCATTTCCTTAGAATCTTTTTTATTACGCCTGCCCAAAGAAAAGCCAGCTTTAGCTCAAATTCACGATCTTCAATTTGATTGGGGCGATCCAATTGGCTATGACAAGTTTCAGATTAAAACTAGTACAGAGGGAGAAAAAACAGCCTTAATCTTGCCCGATCTTGCCATTTGTCCTGAATGCCTGGAAGAGATATTCGACCCTAATAATCGCCGATACCGCTATCCCTTTACTAACTGTACTAACTGCGGTTCGCGCTTTAGTATTATCGAATCGTTACCTTACGATCGCCCGAATACCAGCATGAAGCAGTTTGAGATGTGCGATCGCTGTATGGCAGAATATCAAGATCCCTTCAATCGCCGTTTTCACGCTCAACCCAATGCCTGTCATAAATGTGGTCCTCATTTGGAATTGTGGGATCGACAAGGGCAGGTTTTAGTCTCTCATCATGATGCACTATTAGCAACCGCAGCAGCAATCCGCCAGGGAAAGGTTCTGGCGATTAAGGGTTTAGGAGGTTTTCATTTAGTAGTGGATGCTGGTAATGAACTAGCCGTTCAACGATTGCGCGATCGCAAACATCGCCCTGATAAGCCTTTCGCCTTGATGTATCCTAATTTGGAACTTATTAAAACTTACTGTCAGGTATCTACCTTAGAAGAACAACTAATTTTATCTCCTCAAGCTCCAATTGTTCTTGTGAAAAAGCTCAATCATGCTTATGAAAGGGTTGCGCCCCATAACCCCTTTTTAGGAGTAATGTTACCTTATACGCCTTTACATCATTTGTTGACTAGAGAATTAGGCTTTGCTCTAGTGGCAAGCAGTGGTAACTATAGTGGCGAACCTATTTGTATTAATAATCAAGAAGCTTTAAGCAAATTAAATAATATCGCCGATTTATTTTTGGTTCATAACCGTCCTGTTATTTGTCCTGTAGATGATTCAATCGTTCGCGTAGTCGGAGGACGAGAGCAAATTATAAGACGCGCTCGTGGTTATGCACCTTTGCCAATAAAGCTTAAAAATAATTTAGTATCCCAGGAACATATTCTGGCAGTGGGAGGACAGTTAAAGAATGCGATCGCCTTTCTCAAAAATAATCTTGTTTTCCTCAGTCAATATATAGGCGATTTGGCAACGGTTAGTACTTATCAAAGATTTCAGCAGACTATCGCTGATTTCCAAAAGCTATACGAGTTAAAGCCTAGTAAAGTCATCTGCGATCTGCACCCCAATTATCTATCTACAAATTATGCTCAGCAACTAGATATCCCTGTTGTTCGGGTTCAACATCACTATGCCCACGTTCTTTCCTGCATGGTAGACAACGAACTAGATCTAAACGAACCAGTGTTGGGCGTAGCTTGGGACGGTACTGGATCTGGACTTGACGGTACAATCTGGGGAGGAGAGTTTTTGATTACTACTCCAACAGGGTTTGAAAGAGTGGCACATCTACGAACTTTCAGATTACCAGGAGGCGATCGCGCCATCAAAGAACCCAAAAGAATTGCGATCGCTTTGCTCTATGAAGTTTATGGCGATCGCCTATTTACAGAGATCGCAAATTTCGCCTATTTACCCTCTATTAAAGCGTTTGGTAAAGGTGAATTGAATATTTTACGCAGGATGCTAAACCAAAATATTAACGCCCCGATAACTTCAAGTATGGGACGTTTATTTGATGGTGTTGCTTCGCTGTTAGGCATTCGACAGCAAATTAGCTATGAAGGACAGGCAGCAATGGAATTGGAATATGCAATTACCTCCACTACCACCAAAATAGCGATCGCCAATTGGGCTACAGATGCAGCTTATAATTTTGAACTAATCCAGTCGGCTGGGAAAACAGACAGCTTGCCGATAATTGTCGATTGGACTGTAATGATCGAAGAAATTTTAACCGATATTACTCATCAGATACCAACAGCGGAAATATCAGCTAAGTTTCATAACACTTTGGTAGAAATAGTAGTCGCTGTGGCGAAAAAAGTTAAGCGCGATCGCGTTGTACTCACAGGTGGTTGTTGGCAGAATAAATACTTAACCGAAAGAGCAATTAGTAGACTAAGAGCAGAAAATTTTATTCCCTATTGGCATCATCGCATTCCTTGTAATGATGGTGGCATTGCTGTGGGTCAAATCATAGCAGGGCTGAGAACCTAATATCTTTTCTATTAAAGTTTGCTATAGATGGCTGATGGAGTGACTAAGGGACTAAGGGACTAGGAGAAAGTAAGTTGATTTAGCAATCTCACAAGTTCTTCAAATTTCATAGCTACCATTTGAATTAGATTAAAGAGAGGCTGACAGAAAAAAAAATGACTACGCTAACGAAAGATGTCAAACAAAGCGCGCTACTAAACCAATTAGTCCTTGATTTTAATACTACTGAAATAGTTGGTCGCGTTAAAAAGCTATGGCTCGATGTTGAATTCCATCAGGTAAAGGGTTTAACCTGCGCTCGCGGAATGTTTGAACGCGAAAAACGCTTATTCTCTTGGGACAAAATTGTCACAGTTGGACATGATAGTATTCTGGTCAATACTGAAGAGCGAGAAGAAATTGAGCAACCTGAGTTAATTAATAATGTAATTGGACTAAAAGTGTGGACAGATGCAGGCAATAAAGCAGGTAAAATTGTAGATTACTGCATAGATACCAAAACAGGTGCTGTAGTTGCTTACTTATTTACTTCTAATGGTTGGCATGGCATCACTAATGGGATTTATATTTTATCCTCTGATGCAATAATTACCGTTGGTAGCCAGCGAATCATTGTTGCCGAAGCCAGTATTGAAAATGCTCAACAATATGCAGAGGGTTTAAATAAGAAAATTCAACACGCTAAAGAATTTATTCATGACGACATCGCTAAAAGTCAGTCGGATTTGGGTGTAGCAGTACAAAATACTAAACAAGCTGCATCTGGGTGGCAAACAAAAGCGCACCATATAACTGAAGTAGCTAAAGAAAAGTTGTCTGATACAGCCAAACAGCTACAGCAAAAGGATAACGAAGTATCTGCTGAAGAAAGAAATAACTCAGATCGAGCTAAGGTAAACAGTCTAGAAGACAACAATTCTTCTGAAGAAATCGATCGCCATCTACCATTGTCCGATACAGATTCAGAGTCAAACTGTAATGAAGCTTTTAAATACTAAAAGTTGCAGTATCGACTTTAACTTTCAATCAGGGCGAGCTGAATTGAAGAGTGCAACGATCGCGACATCAAAACTTCAACATCCAAAAAACGGCATTGCTAAATCTGGGGATGACAGTCACTTAATTACAGATGTATCAAATAGATGAGACAGGACATCCGAACGAGTCGGGTTAACCTGTAGGCTAACAGCTAAAAAGAGGAATTATTTATGGCTAAGATAACTTTACTCACATCTACTACAATTACGCCTTTAGGCGATCGCGTTTTGCTGAAAATTCAAGCAGCATCAGGAAAAACAGTTGGCGGAATTTTCTTACCCGACACGGTAAAAGAGAAGCCCCAAATCGGCACAGTAGTTGCCGTTGGCACGGGAAAAAGGAACGATGACGGCACTCAAACTCCAATGGAGGTAAAGGTGAATGAAACAGTACTTTATTCCCAATACGCAGGAACAGAGCTAAAACTTGGCGATGAAGACTATATATTACTGTCGCAACAAGATATCTTAGCCACAGTAGTCTAAGCTTTGCATCAATACGAACACTCAACTGAAAATTAATTAGTAATTTTATTGCAGGTATTAAAGGAGTAAATTCAAAATGGCCAAACAACTTCGTTTCAATCAGGATGCTCGTCGGGCTTTAGAGCGTGGTATTAATCTCTTAGCAGAAGCCGTAGCGATAACTTTAGGACCAAAAGGACGCAATGTAGTCCTCGAAAATAAATTTGGCGTACCGCAAATTGTTAATGACGGGATTACCATTGCTAAAGAAATCGAGCTAGAAGATCATGTCGAAAATACTGGAGTAGCTCTAATTCGTCAAGCCGCTGCTAAAACCAATGATGTAGCAGGTGATGGTACTACTACTGCTACTGTCTTAGCTCAAGCAATTGTTAAAGAAGGTCTACGTAATGTGGCAGCAGGGACTAACCCCATAAACCTCAGACGAGGCATTGAGAAAGCTACCAACTATTTATTACAGGAAATTACCGATCGCTCTCGTCCTGTTAATGATTCCCAGGCGATCGCTCAAGTAGGAACAATTGCGGCTGGTAACGATGCAGAAATTGGTCAGATGATTGCCGAAGCGATGGAGAAAGTCGGAAAAGAAGGGGTGATTTCCCTAGAAGAAGGAAACTCCATGACCACCGAATTAGAAGTGACGGAGGGGATGCGCTTTGATAAAGGCTATATTTCTCCCTATTTTGTTACCGATACCGAAAGAATGGAAGCAGTTCTCGACGAACCTCAAATTTTAATTACCGACAGAAAAATCTCTTTAATCCAGGATTTAGTTCCCATCCTAGAAAAAGTAGCTAATACGGGCAAACCTTTATTAATTATTGCCGAAGACATCGAGCAAGAAGCGCTGAGCTACTTTGGTAATCAATAAAATTCGCGGGGTACTCAATGTAACTGCGGTAAAAGCTCCTGGTTTTGGCGATCGCCGTAAAGCCATGCTCGAAGATATTGCCACCCTGACTGGTGCTAAATTGATTACCGAAGATGCTGGCTTAACCCTAGAAAAAGTTGAGTTAGATTTATTAGGTAAAGCCCGTCGTATCACTATTACTAAAGACAACACTACCATTATCGCTGAGGGCAACAAAACGGCAGTTCAAGCACGCTGCCAACAGCTTCGTCGGCAAATGGCAGAAACAGAATCAGAATATGACAAAGAAAAGCTACAGGAGCGTTTGGCTAAACTTGCTGGTGGAGTAGCGGTAATCAAGGTGGGTGCTGCTACCGAAACGGAAATGAAAGACCGCAAGTTAAAACTCGAAGATGCAATTAATGCCACCAAAGCAGCAGTCGAAGAGGGTATTGTTCCTGGAGGTGGTACTACCCTAATACATTTGATTCCCGAACTAGAAATCTGGGCAGCAGATAATTTAACAGGAGAAGAATTAATTGCTGCGGGTATTGTCGCTCGCGCTTTAGCTGCACCCCTCAAACGCATTGCCGATAATGCTGGCAAAAACGGTGCGGTAATTGCCGAAAAAGTTAAAGAACTGGACTTTAACGTTGGTTATGATGCTGTTGCCGATGAGTTTGTCGATCTGTTTGCAAGCAGGGATAGTCGATCCTGCTAAAGTTACCCGCGCAGCACTGCAAAATGCTGCTTCTATTGCAGGTATGGTATTAACTACTGAATGTATTGTGGCAGAAAAACCAGAATCTAAAGACTCTGTTGCTGGCGCAGGCAATATTTCTGACTACTAATCTACTGATAAATTCTGGACTTTGCCGATCTAAGCTATGACAGTTGTTAATATCCAGAAGGGCAAAACTTTCATAATTTACCATCCACATGATAATCAACTACCAAAAATCAATCATTTATAAATAACGGATAACTCTAATCAAAATCCTCACAAGTTCTTCAAGCTTTTCCCATATCTTGAACCTAGAAACGAATTAACCAGAGAGGTACGTGATGACTGTCAAAGGTAATTTTTCGATTAAAGAAATTAGAAACGAAGTTCGTCATTTGATTGAACTACATAGTTTAGATCCTCAACAGGCAATTTATAGCTTAAGTCAATTTTTTCCACCAGGCGAATGGGCATTAGTTGAATGTGAAATTGAAGCCCAAGGCTACTGCCTGATGACAAATTCAATTGGAGATCTTTTGAGCTAGAGAGAAGGAACTAACTGTATGTGTCTGGCTGTACCTGGAAAAATTGTTTCAATAAGCGATCGCGATCCTTTACTAAGAATGGGCAGAATTAGCTTTGGAGGAATAATCAAACAGGTCAGCCTGGCATATGTTCCTGAAGCTGTAGTTGGTGATTATGTAATCGTTCATGTTGGTTTTGCAATAAGTATTCTCGATCGCGATGAAGCCGAGCAAACTTTGAATTATGTCCGACAACTAGAGATTGAATGAAAGATCAACTGGGTTATTCGATTAATTTACTAACTATATATTGCTCACAACTTCCTCAAGCTTCTTGATTATCTTTAAGTATGAGAACTGAATTAATTAGTGAGGTCAATCATGGTTGCTACAGTAAACTTTTCTCTTGATGAAATTAAAGATGAAGCCCGCCATCTAATTGAAACTGGAAAGATCGATTCCCATCAATCAATTTGCGTTCTTTGTGATTTTATTCCTCCAAGAGAATGGATTTGCGCTGAATGTGAATTGGAAAGAAACGATTATTTGTTAAGAGATCATATCTGCGATCTTTTAGCCAAAGATGAATGGTCAGAAGATTAGGGAGAGGGAGGTAAGAATCAATGACGCAGATAATGATTAAAAACCAGGAATTAGATCGATACAATATTGCTGCAATGAAGGCGGAGTTACTGAAAGCTGCATATCAAGAAGGCAGAAGAGATTTTTCTCATTCTCACTTGCAAAACATATGTCTGCATAAAGCTAATTTAGCAGATATTAATCTCAGCGATGCCTATTTAAACCGAGCTATTTTGAGTAAAGCTAATTTTGAACGAGCATATCTAAATCGAGCTATTCTCTATGCTGCTAACCTAAATCATGCACATTTGTATCGAACAAGCTTGATTGAGGCTAATTTAGAAAAAGCCAACCTAAGCCATGCTGTCTTGAATCATGCTAATTTGAGCGGAGCAAATCTGCGAAATGTCAATTTAGAACACGCACAGTTGGTATGGGCAAATCTGCGATCGGCAAATCTAATGAATGCCAACTTAGAAGGAGTGAATTTGAGCGGAGCTAGATTTTATCAAACGATTATGCCCGATGGAAGTATTCGGAGTTAGGAATCCGTGATAGACACCTGCGGACGATGCGAAGCGAGTCCTAAAGGATAAGCTTCGCAAATGCTTTAGTATAAGCTAGCGCATCCGTCACCGCTACGCATCTAGTTCTTAGCTAATTACTATGAATAAGGAGAAAGGAAATGGAAAATTTTGATTATGTAATTTTGGGTGCAGGATTAGGAGGTTTATCCGCAGCAGCTTGCCTAACTCGCCAAGGACATCGAGTTGCCGTATTAGAACAGCATTATTTACCAGGAGGTTGCTGTCATACTTTTAATTATGGTGACTATAATTTTTGTGCGGATGTTCACTATATCTATCAATGTGGTGAAGGGCAAGCAGTTAAGCAATTTCTAAATTATATCGATCGCGATGTTCCTTTTAATTCTCTCAACCCCGACTGTATTGACAGGATAATCACCCCTGACGTTGATTTTCGCATTCCTTTAGACTGGGAAAAATTTCGCGATCGCCTGATTGCTACTTTCCCTGAAGAAACTAGGGGCATTAATCTTTACTGCGACGAAATTAAACAGCTACATCAAGAACTAAGGCAGTTAACTCAAGAAGTACATTGGTACGATTTAGAGTGGTCAGATTGGATCTCTCTACCGAAATACTGGCATTTATTCAACAGACGCAACTGGACGTTACAGGATCTTTATGACCATGCGGAACTATCGCCCAAGCTACAAGGTCTATTAGCAGGACAAAGTGGCGACTATGGTTTGCCTCCCAACGAAATTGCCTTAATCACCCATACATCTTTAGTCTGGGATTATTCAGAAGGTGCTTATTATCCCCAACATCATTTCAAACACTTAGTTGACAGCATCGTCTCTGTTATTACTGAAGGAGGTGGAGTAGTCAAGTTTTCTAATCCAGTACAGCATATAGAAGTAGAAAATCATCGAGTAGTAAGCATCACTGCTGGTGGGGAAATCTATCAAGCTGATAATGCATACATCAGTGACCTTGACCCAAAACTAACGGTTAAGTTGATGCACGATTCTTTAGCCTTGAGCAAACAGGAACATCGTCGCCTGACTGAATATGAATATTCTGCCAGTGCTTTTAATATTTATCTTGGTTTATACCCTAGCTTTGATCCAGATGCTTATGGCATCGGTAACTGGAACATTTGGTATTATCCTAACGGCAATCTTAATCAGGCTTACCAGCAGCAGCTTAGAGGAAACCTAGACCATCCCTGGATCTTTCTATCCTGTCCTACTCTAAAATCCAAAGAATTAGGCATGGCACCAGCAGGACACCATGTTCTTGAAATCACTACTATCTGCCCTTATGAACCGTTTAAAAAACTCCACAGAACAGATACTAAAGCTTACAAAGTTCAAAAACGAGGAGTTTATCAACAAGTAATGGAAAGCGTGCGAGATTTAGTTCCTGATATTGACAAACACATTCGGATGAAAATATTTGGAACTCCCACTACTAGCGAACATTTTCTAGGACAGCCCGAAGGCAATATGTATGGTGCTAAATTAGTTCCCCAACAGATTGGGTTAAATCGTCTGGGCTATAAAACCGAATTGCCAAATCTGTTTTTAGTTGGGGCAACTGCTGGTTATCCGAGCGTTCCAGGTGTCATTAGTAATGGTATGGACGTAGTGGAATTGCTGACAGGAGAATCAATTCGGAGTAAACAGTTAGTAGTTAGTAGTTAGTAGTTAGTAGTTTAAATCCCCTGTATTCTAATCTTCACAAAGAGGAAAACAATAATGTTTAAAAAAATATTAGTAGCATTAGACCATTCATCTGAAGCATCGGCAGTTCTAGACTTTGCTTTGTCTGTAGCTCAACCAGAAATGAGCGAGATTCTATTATTGCATTTTGTTGATTGGCAGATGCAGGATGTGTCGCCGTGGATTGGTGTTGGTACTTTGTATGATGTCGATCTGTCGGGCGAACATTACGATTGGACTCACCAACACTTACAACAAGAAGTTGAAACCAGCAAGAACTGGTTGGAACTTCTTGCTAAAAAAGTCAAAAAACTTGGTGTTGATTGTCAGTATGAATGTCGGGTGGGTAACTGTAATTTGGGCATTGGCGATCGCGCCAAAGACTGGAGTGCAGATGTTTTGGTAATTGGTCGTCGGGGTCACAAAAACATCTCAGAAATATTGTTAGGTAGCGTCAGTAATTATGTTATTCACCATGCTCCCTGTTCAGTTTTAGTAGTTCAAGGGACTAATGCTATAAAGCCAAGGTTAGTAAATGAAATTGCTGAAATTGCTAATTAATGATTGGAGAACTTTACTATGGCAAGAATAAATCCAATTAACTATCGAGAAAAGATTATTGCATTGTGGACGGTGTTTCTTTTAGGAACATTATTTCATACTCAACTAGCTTTAATGCCTTTGTTTCACGGCATTGACGTAGGGATGATGAGACATATTCATCAAGAAACTGCGACGATGGCAGAAATACAGCCTATTCTATGGGGAATGCTATTCTTTTTTACCCTACCCATACTAGCTATTGTCGCCACGGCTTTTTATAATTTTAAACGCTATCGGGAGTTCCATTTTGGACTAACCCTAGTTTACACAGTCTTAAATTTTGTTCATTTATTTGCAGATTTAATAGTCGCTCCTATTTTTTGGTATCAAATTGTACTGATGCTGTTGCTATTTTTCATGGGAATCTTGTTAAATATCGTGTCCTATCAATGGGTAGGCAGTAATGTTCGTCACTTAAACACCAATACCGTAAATCAATAAAGAATTTACGGTATTAGTGTATCCCTTTAGGGACTTTAGGGACACCTGCGGATCTGGTTAATCGCCAAGGTAGATCCCGAGCGATCGCGCTGTTTGAACTAAGCAGCCATCAGCATCAACTGGACTAGGACAAATGTTTAATTGGTGGCGTTGTTTGATATGGGCGACAACCTTATCTAAAGATTGAATTTGAACCTCGCCGTTTTGCCAGACTACAAGCTGGTTGTATTTCTCATCGGCAATTAGATCGACGGCTTTTTTGGCGAAGGTGGCAGCCAACAGGCGATCGTAAGATGAGGGCATACCGCTACGCTGTATATGACCCAGCACAAGCGATCGCGTCTCAATTTTATCTAGATCGCAAAATTCGGGTTTGCCCGTCAAGCAAAGTTCATGACTAACTTGATCGATTTGGAGAGCTAAATAGTCAGCGATTCCCCTTTGCCTTGCTCCTGCATGATTTTTAACGCCTTCAGCAATGACTACCAGGGCAAATTTGCGTCCTGAAGAGCGTAATTGAGCGATCCGAATGCAGATATCGGTGATTAAGTCTGAATCTATTTTAGATATGAGTTCGGGAATTAAAATAATGTCTGCACCACCAGCAATCCCCGAAGATAGTGCCAAATGACCCGCATTTCGCCCCATAACTTCAACGATCATCGTGCGATCGTGACTGGCAGCAGTGAAGGTAAGATCGTAAAGGGCAGAAGTTACTTTATCTACTGCCGTATCAAAGCCGACGGATCTTTCAGTAAACGGCACGTCATTATCGATGGTTTTGGGTATTGCCACGATATTCCAATTTCCTTGCTGCGCCAAATCGTAGATAATATCTAGGCTGCCATCTCCCCCAACGGCGATTAAAGCATCGAGCTTGAGATCTTGATAGCCTTGAATAATAGTTTTAGCTACCTCCTCATCAGCTGGATTACCTTTACTTAAAGAACCCAAAATACTCCCGCTGAGAAATTGCAGAATATCAATGCCGTGGAGCAATCCTGGCAGATCGTAAGCATGTTCTTTTAGTTGTAAATCATTGGATTGGCATTTACCTTTTTCCAGTCTGATAAAGCCTTCTGTACCATAAGGTATACCAAATACTTCCCATCCTTTCTGGCTAGCACACTTCATCACAGCGCGGATAATAGCGTTTAAACCAGGACAGTCTCCACCACTGGTTAAAATTCCGATTCTTTTGTTCATTTTATTTAACTAATAGCTACTGACGATAAGCCATTTCCCAGTGGGTTTGATAGGTTTGTACCGCTTTGAGATACTGCACTCGTTCAAAAATACTCGGATCGGGGCAGTTCATTTGACTCATGCTGCCCTGTAGCTGGGTAATTGAATCGTATTCTTTGACCTCTAGCCATTCGATTAAATCTTTTTCAATTTTTCCTAACTGCTCGATGCCGTGACTTAGCAATACGCTGACTAACATAGTGACGTTTGCCCCCACCATCATCATTTTGATGACATCATGGGCAGTGCGAATCCCGCTAGTAGCTGCAAAATCGACGGGAAGAGTTCCGTATAGAATGGCAATCCAACGCATTGGCAAACGATTCTCTCTGGAGGTACTCAGCAGTAAATTAGGTTCAGCTTCTAGATTGATTAAGTCAATATCTGGCTGATAAAAACGGTTAAATAGTACCAAGCCATTTGCCCCCGCATCACTTAGGCGTTTTGCCATATTTGCCATATTGCTAAAGAAGGGGCTGAGTTTTACCGCTACGGGCAGATTTACAGCATCGGTAACACTGCGAACAATATTAATATAGTTTTGCTCTACTTGTTCTCCTGATAGATTTAAATCTGTAGGGATGTAGTAAATATTTAGCTCGATCGCATCAGCCCCAGCCCGTTCAACCTGCTTTGCATAATCACTCCAGCCACCAATATTAGAACTATTAAGACTGGCAATTATGGGAATATCAACTGTTTCTTTAGCATACCGAATTTGGTTCAGATAGGCTTCTGAACCCACATGAAAGATTTCCTGTTCGGGAAAATAAGAAGTGGCTTCAGGGTGGCTTTCTGAATTGTGAGTTATGTGGTGATATAGAGCGTGTCTTTCTTCTAATAGCTGTTCTTCAAACAAAGAGTGTAATACTACTGCCGATGCCCCAGCATCTTCAAGGCGTTTGATATTATCTATATCTTCGGTTAGCGGTGCTGCTGCACCAACCACCAAAGGCGATCGCAGGTTCAATCCGAGATAGTTCGTAGAGATGTCTACCATTTATTTTTCCTCAATTCTTATTCAAAAATAGTGGATTCTTTTGAGGAAGTTGTGAAGAAAATAGTTGTTAAAAATAAATATTTGACAGACCGATCTTTTCTTATAATAGAAGTATGAAAGCCATCCCATATGGTCGGAGGGCAAGATGAAAACTAATAATAAAAGTTTTATCTACAGTAGTCTGGAAACTTTGCTACTAGCCATAGTTATCGGCATTCTGACAGTTTGGGCAGTTAAAGGAGAAGACAATTTTGATTTTAATGCGCTTAATGCGCTTAATGGATTATTTACCCCAACTCAATCAGAAAGATTTTTCCAAGCTGGTAGAGAAGATTTTGAACGAGAAGTAGAAATTTTCAATCATCCAGAACATTACCTAAGCGATGATTTGCTTCAGATTGACCCAGAAATGGTCGAACAAATGGATCGGTCTAGAAACTTTCCTAATTTTAATCAGGAAAATGTTCAATTCAAGCTTTACCTCGATGTAGCAAAATAGTGTAATTTAAATAGTTTTCTTCACAAGATCCTCATTTTGAAATATTAAGTTCGAGGTTAACGACCAAAAATATTAGCTATGGATATAGAAAGTCTCGTTTTATTCAAAGCGATTGAATGGCTTAGAAAAGTTTTGACCGCAGTGATTTTTATACCTTTATTTCTAATTGTTTTGCTGATTGGTTATTTTATACCTCAAGAAGAATGAGAGGAATTTTGGGATGAATTTATGGAAAACTAAATAACTTTCATTGAATAGTAAGTATTAGAAATCATGAGTAGTACGATCGCATCGTCTAACAGTTCTTTTAGTGCCACTTTGCAGGATTTGATTGAATATCCTACCAGCGGTATTTTGAGTAAAGTTTTACTCAAGGATAAGAATAGTCAATATAGCCTGTTTTGTTTGGCGGCAGATACTGAAATTGACGAACATACCTCTACTCGCAATGCTGTAATTAGCGTAATAGAAGGGAGAGGTAAATTAACTCTAGAAGGGAAAGATATTATCTTAGTTCCAGGAGTATTTGTATTTATGACAGCCAATGCCCCCCATGCAGTCGAGGCGCAAGAAAATCTAGCCTTTATGCTAATCCTTTCGGAACAGCCCGCAGCTAACTGTTGACTATTTTGTAAACCGTCTCTAATAGATCGTCGTTGCTGTAGGGTTTTGCCATAAAAGCAGCAATATTCCCATCTACTTCGTCTACAATTTCTTGGTTGGTAATTAGTCCACTGACGGCGATAATTTTTATTGCTGGATTGATTTGCTTAAGAGTAAGGATCGCTGTCTTGCCATCCATCGTCGGCATCATGATATCCATAATTACCAGATCGATGTCTCGGTTTTGAACATAAGCTGCGATCGCTTCAATGCCATTGCCTGCGGTTAATACTTGATAGTTGTAGGTTTCTAAGGTAGCTTTGGTAACTTCTAAGATTGCCGTTTCATCATCCACAACTAAGACTAATTCGCCATTGCCTTGGGGAATCTCTTCTCTTTCTCCCGTAGCAGAAGCTGCTGTTTCAGAAGCGGGTAAAAATATCTTAAACTGAGTCCCGCTATTGTTTCTACCGCGATCGCTTGTCACTTCAACAAAACCATCATGACTTTTGATAATGCCAATTGCGGTAGATAAACCCAACCCCGTACCGCGACCAATTTCTTTAGTGGTGAAGAATGGTTCAAAGATGCGATCGATAACTTCTGGCGGAATACCCACCCCAGTATCGGCGACGGTAATTAAAACATAATTACGGCATGGTTCAAATCAGGGTTACAAAATAAAAAAGGATTGACTGCTTGAAAACAGAAAGCGTAATACAGGATACTTAAAGGACGAAAAGTATTCCTAAAACCGCGAGGAAAAGAATGAGTCACAGCTCATCAATAGCAGCTAGTTTAAATCCAGAGCAAAGAAAACAACTCTTCATCGAAATGCAATCTTCTGCTCAAACAGTAACAGCGATCTCTAAACAGTTCGGAGTGAGTCGTAAATTTCTGTATCAGCAGGAGAATAAAGGGAATCAAGCATTAGAGAAAGAGTTTAATCAGCCAAAAGATGATTCAGAAATCTTATATTGGCTACCTGTGACCAAAAATTGGATATTTCAGGTAATATTGGCATTAATCTTCATCTGCCATAGTTCTTATCGAGGAGTGGTGGAATTTATGAGGGATATATTCGACTATCCCATAAGTGTTGCTACAGTTCACAATCGAGTACAGTCGGTGGTAGAAAAAGCTCAGTCAATCAATCAATCTCAAGACCTCTCAGGAGTCAAGGTGGGATTGAATGATGAAATATTCCAATCGCGACTCCCAGTTTTAGCGGGAATAGATGCCTTTTCTACTTATTGCTATCTACTGGCAGGTGCTGACCACCGAGATGAAGATACATGGGGATATCATTTGTTAGAAGCCAGCGAACAAGGGTTAAACCCCGATTACAGTATTGCGGATGCTGCTAAGGGATTGAGAGCCGGACACGAAGCAGCATGGGCAGGTAAACCCTGTCATGGAGATGTTTTTCATATTTTGTACCAAGGAAAAGAGTTAGAAAACTATTTACGTAGAAGAGCTAAAGGTGCGACCAACAGACGAGAGAAACTAGATGAAAAGATGAGAAAGGCGAAGAAAAAAGGTCAAGGAAATCGTTGGTCAAAAAAGTTAACTGTAGCAAGGGGGGCCGAACAAAAATCCCAACAACTGGCTAGTGAAATATCTATTCTTTGTGATTGGCTCAGAAATGATCTTTTGGCTTTAGCTGGTCCAGATTGGTCTGAGAGAAGAGAATTGTGGGATTTTATCGTCGCCGAATTCAAACAACGTGAAGCTTTATGCCTTCATCGAATTCGCCCTTTCAGAACGGCTCTAGAAAACCAAAAGAAAGACTTACTGGCTTTTTCTGCTGTTCTGGATCAGAAACTAAGCGATATTTCCCAAAGGTTTGACATTCCCTTGTATTTGGTGAGAAAGGTTTGTCGAATTCAAAAACAAAATTCTCAACAGACATCCTATTGGTCAACTTGGAATCAACTCCATCACCAAATTGGCTCTCAATTTTATCTTCTGACCGAAGCCGTAGAACTAGCTATGAAAGAAACTCCCAGAGCTAGTTCTCTCGTCGAGAATTTCAATTCACGTCTGCGAAATTACTTTTTTTTACGCCGAACAATCGGTAATGATTATCTAGATTTGCTGCGTTTCTTTCTCAACCATCGCACTTTTATGCGAAGTGAGTATTCTGAAAGAGAAGGAAAAAGTCCCACCGAATTATTAACAGGGGAGTCTCATTCTCATTGGCTGGAACTGTTGGGGTTTGATTTATTTCGACAAACTGTAGCCTAAAAGCACCTAAATCCTCTTTGAGCGTATTGCATTTGTAGTCATTTTCTTGATGGCTAGTTTTTTGCTGTTTTGTTACCTAAAATTGGCCTTTTTTGAACCATG